>JBBQCQ010000383.1:0-4828 GCA_038318835.1 Gemmatales bacterium
CAACACCTTCCTGCAACACCCCGCCGACGGCAAGCGTGACGGCCTCATTCACGCCATCCCCGGCGGCATCTGGGGCAAGGACCACGACCCGATTTACGAACACCCCTGGACATCGCCGAAGCTGATGCCGGTGATGACGCACCTCGGCCCCGCCGCCCCCGCTGGCATTGTGCGGTTCGACAGCGGCAAGTTCGGGGAGGAGTATCGGGACAACCTCTTCTGTGCGCAGTTCAACCTGCGGAAGGTCAGCCGGCACATCCTGACGCCGAAGGGTTCGACCTACGAGACGAAGGACAGCGACTTCGTCACCAGCCCCGACCCGGACTTCCACCCGACCGACGTGATCGTGGCCGCCGATGGGAGCTTGATCGTCCTCGACACGGGCGGCTGGTACAAGCTCTGCTGCCCGAGTTCGCAACTGGTGAAGGCCGACGCCGTCGGCGGCATCTACTGCGTCCGGCTCACGTCGGAACCGTTAACCTACGGCAAACCCCCGCGGCCCGATCATCACGAACCCGCGGAACACGATCTCCGCCGTTGGGCCGAGACCGCCCGGCGGGACGACATCCCGTTGGTGTTGAAGGCGCTCGCGAAACCGTCAAACGATCGCCACCTCGATACCGCTCTCACGTTCGCCCTCCTGCGCATCGGCGACTACGATGCCACGTCCATCGGGTTGACAAGCCCGACCCCCCGCGTCCGGCGGGGAACGCTCGCGGCCCTCGAAGCCATCGACGCGAAGCGGCTGAAGTCGTCCGCTGTTCTTCCCCATCTGACCGCCGCCGACGCCAACCTGCGCGAAACCGCGTGGTGGATCGCGGCCAAGCACCCGGACTGGGGCGGCGAACTCGTCGGGCACTTCCGCGACCAGCTGGACGCGAAGCTCCCGGAAGCCGACCGCGAAGACCTCACGAACCGCCTCGCGAAGTTCGCCAAGAACGAGGCCGTGCAGATGTTGCTCGCCGAGACGGCCGCGAACCCGATCAGCCTGCGGGCGATGGCACGGGCGAGCTTGAAGACCACGCCGGAGAGTTGGCCGAAGGCTCTCGCGGCTGCGATGCGGGCGAACCCGGCGGACACCCTCGCGACGGTTCGGGCACTGGCGATGAAATCGCCTCCCGCGGAATTAACCGACGCCGTTCGGCTCATAGGAGCCGACGCGAAAGCGCAGCCGGGCCTTCGACTGGCCGCGCTCGCCGCACTCCCGGACCGGGCATTAACCACGGACGGCTTCGACTTCACGCGGTCCTTGCTCGCGATAGATTCCACCGCCGCGGACGTGATGCTTCGCTCGAAATTGTCGGCCGCTCAACTGGCGAAGTTGGCCACCACGCTCAACACCGTTGGCCCCGTCGAACGCGCGAAACTCTTACCCGCCTTCACAAAGTCCACCGACGAGACCGTCGGCCTCGCGCTGGTCGCATCGCTCGACGAGCCAAAAGTGCGGGCCGCGATTCGCTCGGAGCAACTTCGACCGATCCTCGACAAGTACCCGGCCGCGGTGCAGGCCGAGGCCGCGAAGCTCTACGCGATTCTCGACGCCGAGATTCTCCGGCAGCGCGAGAAACTGGAAGCTCTCGTGAAGGAGTTGCCGGCCGGCGACGTGTCGCGCGGGCACAAGGTGTTCAACAGCCCGAAGGCGGCGTGCGTGACGTGCCACACGATCGGCTACGTCGGCGGCAAGACCGGCCCCGACCTGACTCGCGTCGGTAGCCTCCGCACCGAACGCGACCTGCTGGAGTCGATCGTCTTCCCGTCGCTCAGTTTCGTGCGCAGCTACGAACCCGTAAGTGTATCCACGCTCGACGGCAAGCAGTTCAGCGGCATCGTGAAGAAAGACGCGGCCGACGAAATCGTGCTGGTGACGGCCGCCGACAGGGAGGATCGCATCCGCCGCGAGAACATCGAGTCGCTTAAGCCGGGCACGGTGTCGGTGATGCCGGCGGGGTTGGATCAGCAGTTATCGAAGCAGGATTTGGCCGACCTGGTCGCATTCCTGCGGGCGAGCAAGTAATCTCGGCGAGCCGAGCATCGTCAGGTGCCGGGTGAATGGTATTGCGATTCACCCGGCACCTGACGATGCTCGCCTACCCGGTGACCGCCCGCCGGGCCAACTCCATCAGCGGGTCCCACCAGAGTCCGACCACCACCACCGCGGCCGCGACTGCCAGCAGGTACACCCGCACGCCCACGCCTTCGTTCAGCGGCGTGTCGTCGGTCGGGTCGTCGAGGGCCACGGCTTTCAGCACCTTCAGGTAATAGCCCGCACTCACGACCGTGTTCACCACGCCGACCGCGAGCATGACATTGAACAGCGTGCCGAGCCACGGGTGGCCGGCGGCGGCGTGCGTCGCCCCGGTGCGATAGACGGCCGCGAACACCTGGAACTTGCCGGCGAACCCGGCCAGCGGCGGCAGGCCGAGCAGGCTGAACAGGAACACGGCCATGCAGATGCCCAGCACCGGCGACCGCTTCAACAGGCCGCGGGCGGCGTCGAGTTCCTCCGACCCCGTCAGGTTCCGCAGCACGGCCACCACGGTGAACGCGCCGAGCGTCATCGGCAGGTAGGCCACGAGGTAGAACAGCACCGCCGCCGCGGCCGGCAGTTGATAGCACGCGACGGCCATCAGCATGTACCCGGCGTGCGCGATCGTCGAGTACGCGAGCAGCCGCTTCAGGTTCGTCTGCGCCAGCGCGGCAACATTCCCCAGGGTGGCCGTGAGCATCGCGACGCCGGCCAGGGTCGCACCGAGGGTTTCCGTCACGGCCGGTTCGGGCAAATTCTGGAACAGCGTGTAGAACAGCCGCAGCAGGAGCGCGAACGCGGCCGCCTTCGACGCCACGGCGAGAACCGCCCCGACCTCGGCCGACGCCCCCACGAACACATCCGGCAGCCAGAACTGGAACGGCACGACCGCGAGCTTGAAGCCGAGGCCGACGAACACGAGCAGCAGCGCCGCCGTCAGCGGCAGATCGAACCCGCCGGAGCGAAACGCGATGCCCAGGTTCCCGGCCATCATCGACACGTCCGCGGTGCCTAGCCGGCCGACGAGCAGACTGATGCCGTAGAGCATGACGCCCGACGCGGCCGCCCCGTAGATGACGTACTTCAGCGCCGCTTCGCTCGACCGCCCCTTCCCCTTCAGGAAGCCCGCGAGCACATAACTTGGCAGGCTGGCCATCTCGACGGCGAGGAAGACCATCAGCAGATTGTGGGCCGAGGTCATGAGCATCATGCCGAGGGTGCCGCCGAGCAAGAGCGTGACGAAGTCGGCCGAGTCGGCGGCGTCGGGCAGGCCGGTCAGCCGGGCGAGCGTGAGGACGAGAGCAGCGGCCAACAGCAGGTACGCGCGGAAGAAATTGGCGAAGCGGTCCAGCCGCAGCAGGCCGCCGAAGGCTTCGGTGTCCAGGTCGTCGGTCACGACGAGGATGCACCCGCCGATGGCGAGCAGCAGGGCGAACGGCACAAGGTGAACGTGGGCGGCGACGCGAAACAGCTTCGCGAACAGCCCGCCGACGATGCCGAGGCAGAGCAGCAACTCCGGCGCGAACCGCACCAGGTCGTGCGCGAGATTGTCGTCCGGCCGGAAGAGAACGGCGTCGGGGGGCATGGAGTTTCTCACGCCCACCCGTCGCAACGGGGGGCTTTGCGCGGTTACGTCAAATCTTTGCCGCGGACCTGGGCCTTCAGGACGTGCTTCAGGCGGCTCTCGATCTTCTCGTGGGCCTTCTGAATCTCCTTGTCGCCGAGGGTGCGGTCGGCGGCCTGATACGACAGCGCGAAGGCCAGCGACTTCGTGCCGGGCGGGAGCGTGCCGCCGGTGTACACGTCAAACAGTTCCACGCCGCTGAGCAGGTCGCCGCCGCCCGCCAGGAGTTCGGCCTTCACCGTCTCGCTCGGCAAGTCGGCGGCCACCACCACGGCCAGGTCTCGCTTCGCCGGCGGGTAGGTCGAGAACGGCCGATACGGATAGCGAGCGGGCACGAGCTTCAGCATCGCGGCCAGGTCGAGTTCGGCCACCAGCACCGCCCGGTCCTTGAACTCGAAGGCTTGCGCCACCTTCGGGTGGAGTTCGCCGAAGGTGCCGACGGGTTGGCCGTTCACGAACAGTTCCGCCGCCCGACCGGGGTGCAGGTGCGACACGGTCTTCGTCGGCTGGAACGTCACCTTCGGCAGGTGCAGGTCGGCGGTCAGACTTTCGACGATACCCTTCAGGTCGAAGAAGTCGGCGGGCGGCAGTTTCTCGGCGGGTTGGTCCCAAGCGGCTGTACCGCGACGGCCGGTGAGCACGAGGCCGAGACGGGCGGGTTCGTCTGGCAGTTGACCGGCGACCGGCAGGAAGACGGTGCCGAGTTCGAACATCGCGACGCGGTCGAAGGATTCGAGGTTGGCTTTCGCGACGGCGAGCAGCCCCGGCAACAGTGTGCGACGCATGATGCCACGATCGGGGGAGAGCGGGTTTTTAATCGCGATGAATTCCCCACCGACGTTCGTCGGTGGGCTTCCGGGGTTCAACTTCTTTTCTGCGTCCTCCGAGGAGAGCGAGTACGTGATCGCCTCGCTCAGCCCCGCCGTCACCAGCAGGTCGCGGGTGTGTTCTTCAAGTTCCAGCGTGCGATTGCCCAGCGGCGGCGGCATCTCCTGCGCGAGCAGCGATTCCGGCAGCTTGTCGTAGCCGCTGACGCGGGCGAGTTCTTCGATCAGGTCGGCGGCCCCGGCCTGAATGTCCAGCCGCGTCGGCGGTGTGGTTACGGTCCAGCCCCAGAGCGTCGGCTCGACCGTGAACTGCAACGCCGTCAGCACGCGCTCGATTTCCTCCGGCGGCAG
>JBBQCQ010000384.1:0-4820 GCA_038318835.1 Gemmatales bacterium
CTTCCCGAGGTCGGCGTGCTGGAACGACGCCTTCATCCGTGAGGTCTCCCAATAGCCGAGCAGAAAATAACCCACTCCCCAGTTTGCGATGAGTTTGGGCAGAGTCAGCGCCCAGCGTAGCGGACTCGGCACCCGTTCGCAACCATCTTCTCCCGGTGCACGGCCCTTCACGTTTCCCGACACCCCGCCCGCCACTTCCCTTCAAGCTGGGCAAGCCCTGCCGCCGATAACGGATGCACTGCCTGACGCGCCCGCGGTTCGTGAATCGGGGATGCTATGCCCGGATTGGCTCAAGTTCTTCGCCGTCGCTGGATTCGCAAGCTCTTCACCGCCGGCCTCATGCTCGCGGTGGGGGGCGGGTGTACGCGATCGCACTACCGCCAGAGGGCCGACAAGGACGTGGAAGGCGTGCTCACCCAGAAGAACATCTTCCCGGCCTGGAAGATCGAGAACTGGCACGTCTACCCCGATGCCCGCGCACGGTACGCCGACCCGAACTGCAAAGACCACCCGCCGTACCCGCCGGACGACTACGCCGCGTGGCTGCTGTCGCCCAACCCGCAGAAGCCGAAGAAGAAGTACGGGGCCGGGCGGTTCGAGGGGCAAGAGTACCTCCGCATCATCGAACAATGGGACGGCGAGAACCGGGCCGTGTCCAACGACGACGTGGCCCCGAAGGTCGACAACACGTCGCCCATCCCGGAGAAGCCGGGCGAAGTCACGGCCGCACTCGTCGGCGGTGTGGCCACGGCCATGAAGCCCGGCGAGCCGGCGAACAAGCCGGTCGAAGGGTTCGCGTTCACGTTCAAGAGCGAGGAGCAACCGTATCGCCTCACGCTCGACCAGACGGTGGAACTCGCACTCTTCAACAGCCGCGAGTTTCAGGACCGCCGCGAAGACCTGTACCTCGCGGCCCTGCCGGTCACGACGCAGCGGTTCAGCTTCGCCGCCCAGGCGTTCGCGTCCGAGACGGCCATCCGCTCCGCGACCGGCCGCAATCGGCCGGAGGGGCTGACGAATCAGTGGCAACTCGCCACCGAGGCCGGCGTCGGTCGGCTATTCCCGACCGGGGCCACGCTCTTGTTCCGCTTCGCGAATCAGGTCGTCCTCGATCTGACCAGTCCGCGGCCGGACATTGCCGTGTCGAACATGTCGCTGACGTTCCTGCAACCGCTGCTCCGCGGCGGCGGCTTCGCCGTCACGCTCGAAGCCCTCACGCTCGCCGAGCGGACGCTGCTGTACGCCATCCGCAGCTACTCCCGCTTCCGCAAGGTCTTCTATGTGGCCATCGCCGGCACCGGCGACTACACGAACAACCCCTACGGCCTCCAGGGATTGGCCGTGAACCTCGGCCGGGCCATCGGCAACAACCTCACCGCCCCGACGGTCGGCTTCCTGCCGGTGGTGCTGCGGGCGGCCACGCTGGAGAACGAGCGAAAGAACCTCGCCGCCCTCGACAAGATTCTGAAGCTGTACCGCAACCTGAAGGAAGGGGGCGTGGTGTCCGACTTGCAAGTCGTGCGCGTCGAGTTGCAGTACCTGCAAAGTCAGACGCGGCTGCTGGACACGAACCGGCTGTACCTCGACGCGGTCGATAACTTCAAGCTGCAACTCGGTGTGCCGACGAACCTGCCGATCGAACTCGACGACGCCCCCCTACGGCCGATGAAGAAACAAGTACGGCGCATCGAGGCCGTGTACGACCAACTCAACCAGGTGGTGGCCGAGGCCGGACAATACGCGCCGGCAGAACAACCTGCCCGATACCGCGAACGCTGGCGGAAGTTGCTGACGGATTCACCCCTCGTCCGCGGGACGCAATTCGCCAGGAGCTACCCGGAATCGATCGGGGAACTGCGGGCGTTGTCCGATGACGACCTGAAGAAACGGATCGACGCGCAAACCGAGAAGCGGCGGCTCCTGCTCGATCAGCGGGCCGACCTGCAGAAGGTTGGCCGCGAAGTGCCGGCGGCCGTCGAGGTGCAGATCGACACGGTCGAGAACGCGGTGGACCTGGCCCGCTTCGAGAAAGCTCTGCGGCAGTTCGAGGCCGAGCCGTGGCGGCGGCTGCCGGTCGAGCGACAGGCCGGGGAGCGGGCGTCGTTGTTCCGGGCAGCCCTCGATTCCGGCACGCTCGTGGCTCTGACGGCCCGCAATCAGCGGCTCGATCAGATTCGCGAGAGCTGGCCGAAGTTGCCCGCTCTGACGGTGGACTGCGAAGACCTGCTACAACTGCCGCTCGACGACGCGACGACGAAGGTGGCCCAGACGGCCTTGAACAACCGCCTCGACCTGATGAATGCTCGTGCCCAGACGGTGGACTCGTACCGGCAGATCGCGGTGCAAGCGAACAGCCTGCTCGGCGTTCTGAATGTGCAGTACGACCTGAACACCGGCACGCCGGCGACCGACAACGAGGCGTTCGCGTTCGCGGGTAGTCGCACCCGGCACGCCCTCACGCTGCGGGCCGAGCCGCCGTTCGTGCGGCGGGTGGAGCGGAACAACTATCGGGCCGCTCTCATCGGGTTCCAACGCCAACGGCGTACCCTGATGGCGTTCGAGGATAACATCCTGAACGACTGCCGGGCCGGACTTCGGCAGTTGCGTTCGCTCGCGGAAACGTATAAAGTTCAACAACGCTCCGTGGAACTCGCTTACGCCCAGGTCGACAACGCTCGATCCACGCTGCTGGCCCCGCCTGACCCGACCGCCCGCGAAGCCGCCGGCAGTTCGTCCGCCCTGACCGAGCAACTGCTGCAAGCCCAGACGCAGTTGCTGACCGCGCAGACCGCGCTGTACACCGGGTGGACGAACTACCTGAACGCGCGGATGAATTTGTACCTCGACCTGGAACTCCTGCCCCTCGATTCACGAGGTTTGTGGAACGATGACCTCCCCCAACTCGACCCCGTCACGCCGTAAGTCGTCCGTTGCTGCGCCCCGCCGCCGCCGGGCGTTCACCCTACTAACCCTGTTCCTCGTCGCCGGTTTCGCGGCGGCGGGGTACTTTTTTTTCGCCGGCCGTGGGTCTTCCAGCAGCCGCCCCGATCTGATCCTGCACCGGGCGAAGCTCGAAGCGCTGCCTGTGTCGGTCGTCGGCAAGGGCGCGCTCGAATCGGCCGACAACCGCGACATCATCTGCAAGGTGAAGGCCGGGTCGAAGGGCACCTTCTCCAGCACCATCAAGTGGGTCATCGACGACGGCTCGATCGTGGCGAAGGGCCAACTGCTCCTCGAACTCGACGACTCGGCCCTGGAAGAGTCCCGCAAGTTGCAGAGCATCGCCGTCGAGAAGGCGAAGGCCGAGTGGGTGAAGGCCGACAAGGAGTATCTGATTCAGTTGAAGGAAAACGAGTCGCAGATCGTCGCCGCCCTGGCCGCGTTGCGGGTGGCCGAACTCGACGTGGACAAGTTCACCGGCCTGCGGGCCGAGTCGACGCTGAACCCGCTCGGGGCCGTGATCGGCGCACACGGCACGATCATGGAGAAGGGGGAGTACCGCCAACAACTCGACGACGTGTCGGCCCGCCTGAAGGCCGCCGAGAGCGACCTAGAAGCGTACCGCGAACGCAGCGCGTGGGCCGAGCGGAGCGCGAAACTCGGCTACTTGACGCAGAGCCAGTCGAAGGTCGAACAGTCAAAGCTCAGCGGCGCGAGCGACGCCTTCGAGAAGGTGCGGAAAGAACAGTACATCCTCGAACACTTCATGCGCGAAAAGAACTTCACCGACCTGAAGTCGAAGTTCGACGTGGCGAAGATCGGCCTGGATAAGGCCAACCAGACGGCCGACGCCAAGCTCATCCAGGCCGAGTCGGAGCGGAAGACGAAGCTGTCGGTCTACCAGCGCGAGGAAGACCGGCTGGAAGAAATCGAGGGCCAGGTTCGCGAGTGCCGCATCTACGCCCCACAGGACGGCATGGTGATCTACTACAAATCGGAAGCGAACCGCGGCAGCACGCAACAACTCATCGCCGTCGGCGAGCAGGTCCGCGAAGGGCAAAAGCTCATGCGCCTGCCGGACCTGCGGCGGATGCAAGTGAATACCCGCGTCCACGAGGCCCAGGTGGCCCGCATCCGCGGCGATGACCGCCAGCCGACGCACCTCCTCGACTTCCTGAAAATCGGCCTGCTGACGAACACCGACCCGATGACCCGACTGGCGAGCCAGTCGGAGCAGGTTCTGGGGTGGGTCCACGATGCGTACCGCGACCGGGAGTACGAAATCCGCCGCGAGGGCCATCGGGCCACGGTGCGAGTGGACGCTTACCCGGATCGCGTGTTCGCCGGCCGCGTCCGCACCGTCGCGGCCGTCGCGGCGCAGGCCGACTGGTTCAGCAGCGACGTGAAACTGTACGCGACGCAAGTGCTGATTACCGAAAGCGTGGTCGGCCTGAAGCCTGACATGAACGCGGAAGTGACGATCCACATCGACGACGCCACGGAGCCGGTGCTCGCCGTGCCGATGCAGGCGATCGTCGGCGGGGCCGAGAACGGACCGAAGCGGAGCGTGTACGTGATGACCGCCAGCGGCCCGGTCGAGCGGGAAGTGAAGCTCGGCAAGTTCAACGACGCCATGATCGAAGTTCTTTCCGGCGTCAACGAAGGCGACGACGTGATCGTGAACCCGAAGGCCATCGTCGGCGACACGGCGAAGACCCGCGAAAACACCGGCGGCGGCAACGGCAAACGCGGCGACAGCGGCGGCGGCGAAAAGAAGGGCGAGGGCGTCGGCAAGAAAAAGGGCGGCATGCCGAAGGGCGACGTGCCGCAAGTGTGAAACCAGAGGTGGGTGGTGGGGGATCAGAAAGCAGGCAAAAAGG
>JBBQCQ010000385.1:0-4819 GCA_038318835.1 Gemmatales bacterium
CAGAACATCCCGCTGACGACGTGCGTGGACCCCGGAGGCACCGAGTTGGGGGCGAAGCTCCGCGAAATTCTGCTGCACGGCCGGTCGAACGCGATGAACGCCCGCACGGAAGCACTGTTGTTCATGGCCAGCCGCGCTGAACTCGTGTCGAGTGTGATTCAACCGGCCCTGGCCCGCGGCGACGTGGTGGTGTGCGACCGCTACCTGTTGGCGAACGTCGTCTACCAGGGGCACGCCGGTGGCCTCGACCCGGCCGAACTGTGGACCGTCGGCCGCTTCTCAACCTTCGGCGTGATGCCCGACCTGACGCTCGTGTTGGACCTGCCGCCCGAGGTCGCCCGCCAGCGTCGCGGCCGCCCGTCGGACCGCATGGAGAGTCGCGGGGAGGTGTTCGACGCGAAGGTTCGCGACGGCTTCTTGGCCGAAGCGCGGGCGAACCCGGCGATCGAGGTGATCGACGCGACACCGCACGTGGACGCCATTCACGCGGCCGTGCTGAAGCCGGTCGAACGACTGCTGTTGGCGAAGGGTTATCTGTTGCCCGGAGGTTGACCCGATGGCCTGGGAACGGATTCACGGCCACGATGCCGTCCGCAGGCAGTTCCAGGCCGCGTACTCCCGCGGCCGGCTCGGCCACGCGTATCTCTTCACCGGCCCCGCCGGCGTCGGCAAGCGGTTGTTCGCCCTCGAACTCGCGAAGGCCCTTCTCTGCGAATCGCCGCCGGCCCCGCTCTCGGCGTGTGACCGTTGTCAGTCGTGCGTCCTCGTGACGGCCGAGACGCACCCCGACTGCACGATCACGCGGAAACCCGAGGACAAGATGGAACTGCCCATCGCGACCGTGCGGGAATTGTGCGGCACGCTCGGTCTGAAGCCGACGCGGGGGTTGCGAAAGGTGGCGATTCTGGAAGACGCCGACGACTTCAACGAGGAGTCGGCCAACGCCTTTCTGAAGACGCTCGAAGAACCGCCGCCGGGTTCGACGCTGGTCCTGCTCGCCACGTCGGCCGAGTCGCAACTGGCGACGATCCGTTCGCGCACACAACACGTGCCGTTCTCGCCGCTCGGTCCTGCCGCGCTCGCGAAGGTGTTGGCCGAGAACGAGATCACCGACCGGGCGACGTCCGACCGCCTCATTCGACTGGCCGGCGGCAGTGCGGGACAAGCCCTCGCGCTTAGCGACGACGCGGTCTGGGACTTCCGCACGGCGTTGCTGCACGCCCTCGGCTCGCCGCGGATCGCGTCGGCCCCGCTGGTGGAGAAATGGTCCGCGTTCGTTGAGGGTGCCGGTAAGGAGCCGCCGGCCCAGCGGGCACGCGCGTCGGTGGTGTTACGATTGCTTGCCGATCTGCTCTCGCAGGCTCTGCACCTCGCCCACGGGCGGGGCGGCGACGGCCTGGAACCGTTGGAGACGGAGAAGTTGCAGCAGTTCGCAGACAAGGTTGGCGTGGATGGGCTGGTCGAGCTTTTGGAGAGGTGCGTGGAGGCCGATTACTGGATCGACCGCCGTGTGCAGTTGCCTCTGTTGGCCGAGTTGGTGGTCGAGAAGATCAGCCGCGCGTAACAAGCCCGCAGCGCAAGCAAGGGTGGTATGTGCCGCTCCTTGCTTGGGCTGCGGGCTTGTTTAGATTTCCTCGACGCGCTTCTTAGGCAGCTTGATCGTGAACGTCGAGCCTTTGCCGACGACGCTCTCGACGCGGATGCGGCCGTGGTGCTGTTCGATGATCTGTCGGCACACGCTGAGGCCGAGGCCGGTGCCGCCGCGGCCGTACTCGTCGGGTTGCTTGGTCGTGAAGAACGGCTCGAAGATCAGCCGCAGATTTTCTGGCGGAATGCCCACGCCCGTGTCGGAGAGTTTGATCTCGGACATCTCGCCGTCTGGCAGTTCGCGAACTTCGATCCGCAAACGGCCGCCGTTGGGCATCGATTGGCGAGCGTTGATGACGAGGTTGACCAAAATCTGCTCAATTTGCCCCGCCGCCGCGATCGCCGTCGGTCGCCCATGGAACCGTTTCTCGACGTGAACGCGGTGCTTTCCGAGGTCCTTGTCGGTCAGCACGAGCACTTCTTCGACCAGCTTCACCAGATCGGTCGTCTCGCGCTGGGCCACGTTGTTGCGGGCGAAGCCGAGCATACTGTTGACGATGGTAGCCGCCCGCTGGCCACCGCGGAGGATGCGCTCGAACGCCTGCGCCTGGGCGGCCGGGTCGGTGCTCCGCGAACCCATCTTGGCGTAGTTCAGGATTGTCGTGAGGATGTTGTTGAACTCGTGGGCCACGCTGGAGGCCAACTCGCCGACGCTGCTCAGCCGCTGAGCTTGCAGAAGTTGCTGCCGCATGGCGTCGAGTTCCGCGGTAGGATTCATCGTGTCCTGGTCCGTCATGAAGTTGCCCTCGATGTCCGTTACTGGCTCGCTGGTAAACGGTATCGGTCGTGCGGTCGCAACCTCTTCATCTGTTTCACGAATTGTCAACCGCGGTGTCCGAGGCGAGCGTTCGTCCCGACACGACTCCTCGGATTTGGGGGGCGGCGTAGGCTGGTGAAGACCGCAAACGGTCATGCGGGCGTCCCGATCTCGCCGATGCGCACCACCGAGCGCGTCCGGCACATCGGGCAGTCGATCGCAAGCGTGGCGAGGATTTGCTTCAGGTGCGCCGGGACCGCGGCACCCACGGATCGGCCGGCCGCAGGAATCAGGCGGTCGGCCCGAAACCGCAACCAACCACGGAGAACCCGCAGCACCTTCTCGGGCACCTTGCGTTCCGTGGCGATGCGGTGCGGCCCGAAGACGAAGACGTTCGTGCCCTTCCGTGTTGTCTCGGTCGTCACTTCCGCGTCGGCGTCCGAGACGGTCAAGTCGCCGATGGTCACGCCGCGACGGCCGATCAAGACTTCGCCGAATTCCTGATCGAACGGCGGGTCCAACGCGACGACGAGGAGCGTGTCGGGGTAGGCGAGCAACGACCGCAGGCCGCTGTTACCGCTCTTACGAGTCAGGTCGAACACGCTCTGCGCCGGGCCGGCAGTTGCCTCCCACGGCTTCGTCGTGCGCAACGTCCAGAGTTCAAACAGCAAGTCGAACCACTCGACATTACCGGCGAGCAACCGACCGAAGTTCGGGCACGCCGTGGCGAGCGCGTCGAGGCCGGCGGGCGTCAGCCCGGCGTCAAAGGCGGCAGCCGGCAGTTGCACCCGCAACCTCGCGGCATCGCGGTCGGAGAGATAGTCGGCGTTCAGCAGAGCGTCGGCCGCCGCCTCCGCATATACCGGCGACACCTCGCCCCGAAGGAACGGCTCGACAAGGGCGAGTAGTTGGTTCACCCATTCCTTGCCGAGGCGGGCCGAATCGTGGGCCTGCAACAGCCGGGCGGCCGCGAGCAGTTGCGTTTGGGCCGGCCCCTTCTCGGCCAGGACCGCCGCGTGTTCGACCAGTTCCCACAGCGTTTTCGACCGGGTGTCGGTCGTGCCACGGCCGAGGCTGGCACGGCAGAGTCGCGTGAGAAAGGTGATCGCCAGGGCTGACCGGCCGACGTTTGGCGCGACCTCGCGCCACGCGGCATCGACCGCCCGCGATTCCGGCTTCGCCACCCGGCGGTCGCGGTAAAGCAGGGCGGTGTACGCCGACACACTGGCGACAGACACCAACAGTGTCGGGAGGATCGGCCTTGGCAGAAACGCGGCCGGCAGCAGCGCCGCGCCCGCGATACCGGCACCCACCTTCGCCGCGAACTCTCGCGGGCCGGACCGGGCATTCGGGTCGGCGATCCGTTCCGTCGAGTTGTCCGGGTACGTGATCTCCAGTTTGCGGCCGACCGCCTCGACGCGGTAGCCCTCTCCCACGAGGCGACCGTCGGCCAACGCCAGCGCCGGCGGCGTCAGCGGAATCGACGGGGGCAGCATCGAGTAGCACGACGGGCACAACCCTCGCCCGTCTTCCGCGGCGGCTTTCGCCAGTAGCTCGGCGTCGTCGTGCTGTTGGCCCATGCGAGAGAGAATCGCCTGGTGAATCTGCCGTGGCTCGGCGTCCGCGTACAGTTGCTCGGTGACGGCGTAGACGCGGTCGATCTCTTCGGGCTCCCGCGAAGCGGTGAACTGCCCGACGGCCCGCTCGACGAGCGGCCCCGGCTCGCGGGCGCCGCCGCCCTCGTAGATGAGGCGGTGCTTCGCCCACAGGTGCTTGATGAGTTCCGGCCGCGTAAGGCGGGCCGTACACTTCGGGCACTTCAACAGCGTCTTCGCCTCGGCGTCGGCCACCAGGCGGTCGAGCGTATCCGACTTCGCCACCCGCGACTGCAACTGCACCAGCCGTTCGAGCGTTCGTACTTTCCCCAGCCCGGCGGTGAGCGCCCGCACGATCGGGCCGATCGACTCCGGGCGGTCGGGCATGGCCGAGACGAGCCGGCCGGCTACGTTCACCCGCAGGTGAGGACTCACGTCGCGGGCTTGCAACAGCGGGGCGGATAGCAAGATCAACCCCGTCGGCATCGGTGTTGGCATTCGGGCGGCGAACTGCAACGCGAGGCGGTGGCCGTCCTTGCCCCCGGAGAGTCGGTTGAACACGGCAAGCACTTCGCGCGATTTGTGGAAGGCCTTCGCCGCGGTGGTGAGGCGTTGCAACTGCACGCGGCGGGTCGGTGCGGCCGCGACCCAGCGGACGATTTCTTCCGGCGACGGGTTCCGGGCGGGGAGAAGTTCGGGGCCGGGTGGGGGCATACGTTCCTGCTCGCGAGTCACAGAGTAGAGTATTCTGAATACCATGAAGGGGACCACCCGATCCGAACACTTTCCCTCCCGCCAAGGAACCCGCTCATGCTCACCC
>JBBQCQ010000386.1:0-4802 GCA_038318835.1 Gemmatales bacterium
ATTATGGCCGCAACGAGGTGGCCAACTTCCTCGTCAACTCCGCCCTCTTCTGGCTGGAGAAGTACCACATCGACGGCATCCGCGTCGATGCGGTGGCGAGCATGTTGTACCTCGACTACTCGCGGAAGGAGGGCGAGTGGATTCCGAACAAATACGGCGGGCGGGAGAACCTCGAAGCCGTCGCCTTCCTGAAGCAGTTCAACGAGCAGGTGTACACGCGGTTCCCGGACGTGCAGACGTTCGCGGAGGAAAGCACCGCGTGGCCGTCGGTGTCGCGGCCAACCTACCAGGGCGGCCTCGGGTTCGGGTTCAAGTGGGACATGGGGTGGATGCACGACACCCTGAAGTACATGGCCGAGGACCCGATCAACCGAAAGTACCACCACAACCAGTTGACGTTCCGCTCGGTCTACGCCTTCACCGAGAACTTCATCCTGCCGCTGTCGCACGACGAGGTGGTTCACGGCAAGCGGTCGCTGCTGGACAAGATGCCCGGCGACGAGTGGCAGAAGCGGGCGAACCTGCGGTTGCTCCTCGGCTACATGTGGACGCAACCCGGCAAGAAGCTGTTGTTCATGGGCGGCGAGATCGGGCAGTGGAAGGAGTGGAACCACGACGCGGCCCTCGACTGGCACCTGCTCGACGATCCGAATCACGCCGGGTTCGCCCGCTGGATCGGCGACCTAAACCACGCCTATCGATCGCTGCCGGCCCTGCACGCGAAGGACTGCGAGCCGGGCGGGTTCCGCTGGGTCGAGGCGAACGACGGCGAGAACAGTGCGCTCTCGTACCTGCGGCTCGGGTTCGACACCGATCAGCCGGTCGTGGTGGCGTGCAACTTCACCCCGGTCGTGCGGCGAAACTACCGCCTCGGCGTGCCGCGGGCCGGGGCTTGGCAGGAACTCCTGAACAGCGACGCCCCGATCTACGGCGGCAGCGGACAGGGGAACCTCGGCCGGCTGGACACCGTGCCCGTCGGAGCACACGGGCAACCGTACTCGGTGGTCGTCACGCTGCCGCCGCTCTCGGTGGTTCTGTTCAAACCCGCCGCGAACACCAAGTCAGGGAGCTGAACCGATGATCCAGTCGTGGCGACCGTCCGTCGGCGCGTGGCCGGGGGCGAACGGGGTCGAATTCCGCGTCTGGGCACCCACCGCCGAGGCGGTCGAACTCATCCTGGAAGGAGACGCGCACGGCACGCCGCCGATTGCGATGCGAAAGGGGGCCGACGGGGTCTTCGTGGCCACCGTGGCCGACGCGAAACCGGGCACGAGGTACTGCTACCGGCTCGACGGCAAGGGGCCGTTGCCCGACCCGGCCTCGCGATTCCAGCCGGACGGTGTCCACGGACCGTCGGAGGTGATCGACGCGGCGGCATTCGCCTGGACCGACGCCGAGTGGAAGGGGCCGAACCCGGACACTCTGGTGATCTACGAACTGCACGTCGGCTCGTTCACGAAGGCCGGCACGTTCGCTGCCGCGACGGGAATGCTGCCCAAACTGGCCGACCTCGGCGTCACGGCCATCGAGTTAATGCCGCTCGCGGACTTCCCCGGCAACCGCGGGTGGGGCTACGACGGCGTGTGCGAGTACGCCCCGGCGCGATGCTATGGCCGACCGGACGACCTGCGGCGGTTCGTGAACTCCGCCCACCGCCTCGGCCTCGCGGTATTCGTGGACGTGGTGTACAACCACCTCGGGCCGGACGGCAACTACCTCTCCGCGTTCAGCCCGTTCTACTTCTCGACCAGCCACCAGACCGACTGGGGCACCGGCCCGAACTTCGACGGCGAGTTCAGCAATCAGGTCGAAGACTTCTTCGTCGAGAACGCCCTCCACTGGGTCCACGAGTACCACATCGACGGGCTGCGGCTCGACGCCACGCACGCGATCATGGACGAGGGCGAACGGCACGTCCTCGACCTGCTGACCGACCGCGTCCACGGGGCCGGCGACGACCTCGGCCGGCGGACGCTGGTGATCGCCGAGGACGAGCGGAATCTGACGACGCTGGTGAAGCCGCGAACGGCCGGCGGGTTCGGCATGGACGCGGTGTGGGCCGACGATCTGCACCACCAACTCCGCCGCGCAGTCGCCGGCGACAAGGACGGGTACTATGCGGACTACACTGGCTCGGCCGAAGACATCGCTGAGACGCTCCGCAAGGGGTGGTTCTACTGCGGCCAGCCGTCGCCACGGCGGCGCGTCCCCCGCGGCACCGACCCGGCCGGCATCCCGCCAGGGCGGTTCGTCGTGTGCATCCAGAACCACGATCAGATCGGCAACCGCGCGTTCGGCGAGCGGTTGAACCACCAGGTCGATCAGGCCGCGTACCGGGCGGCGTCGGCCCTGCTCCTCCTCGCGCCGCAGACGCCGTTGTTGTTCATGGGCCAAGAGTGGGCCGCGTCGTCGCCGTTCCTGTACTTCACCGACCACAACCCGGAACTTGGGGCACTCGTGACCGAGGGCCGGCGCAAGGAGTTCCGCCACTTCACGGCGTTCACCGACCCGAACATCCGCACCCGCATCCCGGACCCGCAGACGACGGCGACGTTTTGGGCGAGCAAGCTCAACTGGGACGAGCGCGACCGGCCCCCTTACGACGGATCGCTGCGGCTGTACCGCGACCTGCTGAAGATGCGGAAGACGGAACCCTCGCTGCAGCCGGACGGCACTCACGACGCGCGGGCTGTGGCCGAGGGGGCCGTGTTGCTGCGCCGGACGGCCAGGCTGAGCGGGGAGTGCTTGCTCGTGCTGGTGGCCTTCACCCCTGGCGCGGTCGTCGCGATTAACGAACCCAGCTGGTCAGTCGTGCTGACCACGCAGGACGAGCCGTACGCCCAGTTTCCGATGCGACCAGCCGTCACCGCCGATGCGGCCGGCACGGTCGTCCACTTTCCGTGCCCCGCGGCGGTTGTGTTCCGCAACACCGCCGGATAACACCCCCACCGAGAGCGCACCGAATGTCCGATGCTCCGCCCCCCGAAGCCGTGTTCCCGGACCTCGCCGCCTTCGGCGAGTCCCTCCGGCAGCGGCACCGCACGCCAGTTTCG
This sequence comes from Gemmatales bacterium, assembly GCA_038318835.1. Classification (GTDB taxonomy): domain Bacteria; phylum Planctomycetota; class Planctomycetia; order Gemmatales; family Gemmataceae; genus Limnoglobus. The sequence continues at coordinate 3,054 of JBBQCQ010000386.1, forward strand.
ACGTACCGCCTTCAGTTGCAGTCCGTGTTCACGTTCGCGGACGCCCAGGCCATCGTGGACTACCTCGCCCGCCTCGGGGTGACCGATGTGTACGCCTCGCCGTTCTTCCGAGCCAAGCCGGGGAGTACGCACGGCTACGACGTGTGCGACTTCGGCCAACTGAACCCGGAACTCGGCGGCGAAGAGGCGTTCGAGGCGCTCTCGGCTGAACTCGCGGCTCACAACTTGGGGCTCGTGCTGGACTTCGTCCCGAACCACATGGCCGTCGAGCCGGTGCTGAACCCGTGGTGGCGGGACATGCTCGAACACGGTGCGGCGTCGCCGCACGCGAAGTTCTTCGACGTGGACCGCCGGCCGTTCAAGAAAGAACTGCGTGGGAAGATTCTGCTGCCGTTCCTCGGCGACCACTACGGCCGGGTGCTGGAGGGCGGCGAACTCGTCCTCGCCTTCCAGAACGGCGGCCTCGACGTGGTCTACGGCGGCCTGCCCCGCCCGCTCGACCCGCGGACGTACCCGATCGTCCTGCGGCACGGCCTGACGGAGTTACAAGCCGAAGTCGGCGACGCCGACGAGCACCTGCAAGAGTTCCTGAGCGTGATGACCGCTCTGGAACACCTGCCGCCGAACACCGACACGGAGCCGGCCCGGTGCGCCGAACGGCAGCGCGAAAGCCGCTTCGCCCGCGAACGCCTCGCTCGTCTCGCGGATACCTCGCCGCGCATCCGCCGCCACATCGACGAGGCGATTGTCGCGATGCAGGGCACGGCCGACCAGCCGGAGACGTTCGACGCCCTGCACGCTCTACTGGAACTCCAGTCCTACCGCCTGTCGAACTGGAAGACGGCGTCCCACGAGATCAACTACCGGCGGTTCTTCGACATCAACGAACTGGCCGGCCTCCGCGTCGAGGAACCGGCGGTCTTCGACGCGATGCACGACCTAGTTCTATCACTGATCCGCGAGCGGAAAGTGACCGGCTTGCGGCTCGACCACATCGACGGCCTCTTCGATCCGGCTGGCTACCTCGACCGCCTCCACGATACGATCCTCGAACGCCGGGCGGCCGAGATGCTGCCCGATGGCGAAGTCGCGGGGTCGTGGCCGCCGCGTTTGGGCGAGTGGCGGCAAGCCGAACGGGCAGAGCGGCCCGATGGCCCCGTCGCCCGACCGCTGTACGTGGTGGTCGAGAAAATTCTCTCCGGGAGCGAGACGCTGCCGGCGTGGCCGGTCGAGGGGACGACCGGTTATGACTTCATGAACGATGTGTCCCGGCTGTTCGTCAACCCGCGGAACGCCCCGGTCCTGCGGCGGGTGTACGAGAAGCTCACCGGCCGAACCGACCCGTTCGCCGAGGTCGTGTACGACTGCAAAAAGCTCATCACCTGGACTTCGCTCGCCGCCGAGTTGAACGTGCTGGCGCACGCCCTGAACCAGTTGTCCGAGGGCGACCGGCGGGCGCGGGACTTCACGCTCGATAGCCTCCGGGAAGCCCTCCGCGAGGTGGCCGTCTGCTTCCCCGTCTACCGGACCTACGTCGATCGCGCCGGCGTCTCCGACACCGACCGGCAGGTAGTCGATCAAGCTCTGCACCGGGCACGACGGCGGAACCCGGCCATGGAAGCATCGGTGTTCGACTTCGTCCGCACCGTCCTCTTGCCAGACCGCGACGGCGTCCCCGAGGCGGTGTACGACGCCCGCCTGCGGTTCGCCATGAAGTTCCAGCAGTACACCAGCCCGCTCCAGGCGAAG
>JBBQCQ010000387.1:0-4784 GCA_038318835.1 Gemmatales bacterium
ACCCCCGGCAGGGCCATCAGTCGCTTGCAGACCAGGTCGCGGCGGGCGGCGAACTCCTTGTGCATCGCGGCGATGGCCTTCGGCGATTCCGGCGACTCCAGGGCCACCACCATCGCCGCCTGACTGACGCTGGAAGGGCAACTCGTCTCCTGGCTCTGCACGTTGTCCATCGCCTTCACGAGGTGGGCCGGGGCGACCGCCCAGCCGATCCGCCAGCCGGTCATGGCGTAGCTCTTGCTCGCCCCGCTGATGGTGATGGTGCGATCTCGCAGTTCCGGCCGCAGCGTCACCACGCAGGTCGGCTTCGCGGAGCCGTAGCAGAGTTGCTCGTAAATTTCGTCGCTCAGGATCGCGAGGTCCGGGTGCTGCAACGCCACGTCCACGAGGGCTTCGAGTTCTTCGCGCGAATACACCGCCCCCGTCGGGTTGCTCGGCGAGTTGAGCATCAGCACGCGCGTCTGCGGCGTGATGGCGGTCGCCAGTTGCTCCGGCGACATCTTGAAGCCTTTTTCCAGCCGCGTGTGAACCAGCACCGGCGTCGCCCCGGTCATGCTGACGAGGTCGCTGTAGCTGACCCAGTACGGCGTCGGGATGATGACCTCGTCGCCGGGACCGACCGTCGCGGCGAGCACGTTGTGGATGCTGTGCTTCGCGCCATTGGAAACGAGGACGTGTTCCGGCCCGCACGTGAAGCCGTAGGTGCGGCCGTACCACGCGGCGATGGCCTTCTTCAGTTCGGCCGTGCCGCCAGCGGGGGTGTAGTGCGTCTGCCCCTTTGCCATCGCCTCGTTCGCGGCGTCGCAGATGTGCTTTGGGGTGTTGAAGTCCGGCTCGCCGAGGCTGAAGTCGTAGACCTTGATGCCCTTCGCCTTCAGCTCGCGGGCCTTGGCCCCGGCGGCGAGAGTTGCGGACGGCTTCACCGAGTCGGCCAGCTTCGAAACACGGATCATCGCTTCCTCGTGGTGGAGTGGCCGCGGCGGATGCACCCCGGCCATCGGACATCGTATACATTCCCCCACCCAACGGAACCCCGCGAATGCACGTGGCCCACTTTGTCCAGCGGTACCCGCCCGCCCTCGGCGGCTCGGAGGCATACTTCGCGCGGCTCGGCGAATACCTCGCAGGGCAGGGCGACGACGTGACCGTGTGGACGACGACGGCCGTCGAATTGGAAGAACTGTGGAACCCGTCTTCTACTCCGCACTCCGCACTCCGCACTCCGCACTCGAATGCGTCGCGGCTAAACATTCGTCGTTATCCCCCGCTCGCGTTCCCCGCACGCCGGTTCATTCTGAAAGCGCTCTCGCTGCTACCGGTTCGCCGGCTGCAAGCCCTCACGCTGCCGTGCAACCCGATCTGCCCGGCGATGTGGCGGGACGCGGGACGCTTCCGCGGGCCACTCGACGCCGTCCACGCCACGGCCTTCCCGTACACGTTCCCCATCACGTGCGGCCTACAACTCGCCCGCCGGCGGAACGTGCCGTTCTTCCTCACGCCGTTCCTGCACCTCGGCGACTCGGCCGACCCACACGACCGCACGCGGAGGCAGTACACGCGGCCGGTGATGCGGTGGCTGTTGCAACAGTCCGACGGCGTCTTCGTGCAAACGGAGATGGAGCGGGACGCGGTGATCGCCCTCGGCGTGCCGGAAGAGAAGGTGATCTTGCAAGGCCTGGGCGTGGACCCGGCCGAGTGTACCGGCGGCAATCGTGCCGCGACGCGGGCGAAGTGGGGCGTCGGCGACGAACTCGTGATCGGCCACCTGGCGAACCTGAGCGAAGAGAAGGGCACCGTCGATCTGCTGAGGGCGAACCTGCCCGGCCGCGTCGTTCTTGCGGGGCCGGCGATGCCGAACTTCGAGCGATTCTGGCAGACGTACCCGCAGAAGGACCGCGTCACTCGCCTCGGCGTGCTAACGGCCACCGAAAAGCGGGACTTCTTCGCCGGCATCGACGTGTTTGTGCTGCCATCGCGGACCGACTCGTTCGGCCTCGTGCTGCTGGAAGCCTGGGCGAACGCGAAGCCGGTGATCGTCTACCGCGCCGGCGGGCCGGCGGAACTCGTCCGCGATGGCATCGACGGCCGCGTGGTGGCCTGCACGCCGGCGGCGATTCGGGAAGCGATCGGCACGATCCATCCCGCGATGGGCACGGCCGGCCGCGACCGAGATTTCGCCTGGGGGCCGCGGCTGGAGATCGTCCGCCGGACGATCCTCGGCCGTTAGAACTCGCTCGCTCGCTCGTCGCACTACTGGTATGCTAATGGCATTCGCTTCCGAACGAGACCCCTTCATGCGATACCTTGTCTGTCTGCTCCTCCTGGCGGCCGGCCCGCTTGCCTTCGGCCAGGACATCAACGAGAAGAACGAACAGGCGATGAAAGACGCCTCCGCCAGGGTGGCCGGCTCGGTCGTGAAGATCGAAACGTCCGGCGGTCAGGACATCATCCCCGGCGGGCCGGCCGGCCCCGGCCCGAAGGCTCCCGGTGTTCGCAAGGGCGTCGGCCCGACGACCGGCCTCGTCGTCGCCGCCGATGGGTACATCATCACCAGCTCCTTCAACTTCGCGAACAACCCGACGACGATTTACGTGACCGTTCCCAACCGCCCCGACCGCGTGCTGGCCAAGCAAGTGGCTACCGACACGACGCGGATGCTCACGCTCATCAAGATCGACGCGAAGGGCCTGCCCGTGCCGACGGCCGTGCCGACGGCCGAACTCGCCATCGGCCAGTGGTCGCTGGCCCTCGGCCGCACGCTCATGCCGGACGTTGGGACCATGCCGCCGTCGATCAGCGCCGGCATCATCAGCGCCCTCGGCCGCATCAACGGCAAGTGCCTCCAGACCGACGCGAAAGTGTCACCCGTGAACTACGGCGGGCCGCTCGTCGCCATCGACGGCCGCGTGCAGGGCGTACTCGTTCCCGCGTCGCAGCGCGGCGAAGGCGACGTGTCCGGCGTCGAGTGGTACGACAGCGGCATCGGCTTCGCCATCCCCTTCGAGGACGTGATGGCCGTGGTGCCGAAGCTCCGCGAAGGCAAAGACCTCCGCCGCGGCCTCATGGGCATCACGCCGCAGAGCCAGGAACAGTACAACGCGGCCGTCGTCGTCGGCACGATTTCCCCCGACTCGGCCGCCGCGAAAGCGGGCCTGAAGGTCGGCGACAAGATCGTGAGCATCGACAAGAAGCCGGTCGTCCACATGGTCGGTATGCAGCACATCCTCGGCCCGAAGTACGAGGGGGACGTGATCGACATCAAGGTGCTGCGCAACGACATCGAGATGGACTTCCCCGGCGTGAAACTGACCGGTGTCATCACGGCCGTCGCGTCCGGCTTCCTCGGCATCCTGCCGTTGCGCGACGACCCCGATCCCGGCGTGCCGGTGCGGTTCGTGTACCCGAAGAGTCCTGCGGAAGTCGCGGGGCTGAAGGTCGGCGACCGGATCATGAAGGTCGCACCAGTGCCTGTCGGTGCCGCGAAGGCTCCGCCGATGTTGGAATTGACGCAGGGCCGCACGCAACTCAACGCCATCGTCGGCCGCACGCCGCCGGGCCAGGAACTTCAACTGGAAGTGAAGCGGGCCGCGGGCGGCAAGACCGAGAACCTGAAGGTGAAACTGACGGCCGTGCCCGACGAGGAACTGCCAGCCGCCTTGCCGCTGGCGTCGAGCGCCGAGCGTGCCGTCGACAAGCCGAAGGGGGCAAAGGACGCCCCGAAGCCGAAGGAAGAACCGAAGAAAGATGAGCCGAAAAAGGACGACGAGAAGAAGGACGACAAGGAGCCGGAAGTCGGCTTGTTGAAGAAGAAGAACGCCGTCCTCGGCCGCGAGTACTGGGCTTACGTGCCGTTGAACTATAAGCCGAGCGTGTCGCACGGGCTGATCGTGTGGCTGCACCCGGCCGGCAAGGGCGGCAAGGACGCGGACGAGATGGTGAAGATTTGGCGGCCGTTCCTGGAGGACTACCACTACATCCTGGTCGGCCCGAAGTCGCAGAGCGGCGACGGCTGGGTGGCGAGCGAAACCGAGGGCATCATGGCCGACGTGAAGGAAGTCATGGGCCAGCACACGATCGACCGTTCCCGCGTGATCGCCCACGGCATGGGCGTCGGCGGCCAGATGGCCTTCTACCTGGGTTTCAGCGCCCGCGACACGATCCGCGGCGTGGCCACCACCGGGGCCAGCCTCGGTACACAACCGAAGGATATCGTGCCGGCCCAGCCGCTCGCGTTCTTCATCGTCGCCGGCGAGAAGGACCCGGCCGTGAAGAGTATCGCCGACAGCATCCCGCCGCTGAAAGACAAGAAGTTCCCGGTGATCTACCGCCAGCTCAAGGACTTCGGCAAGGAGTACATGCTTCAGCCGACGCTGATTGAACTGTGCGTGTGGATCGACTCGATCGACAAAATCTGATGAACCGAACAGGCGAGGCCGCGACGGTCGCCGCCTCGTGCTTCCGCCAATGTACTTGGCCGGGGTTGGTTGTGATTTCTCCCTCTCCCGGCATTGCGGGAGAGAATTGGGGTGAGGGTGCTTTCAAAACCCCTGACCCCAACCCTCTCCCACAAAGCCGGGAGAGGTGGCCAGAAATGACACGCATTTATGGCCACCTGCTTACGCCAGCAACGCTTTGATGACGCTTGCCTTCTCGACGCCCGTCAGCTTCTGGTCCAGCCCCTGGTAGCGGTACGTGAATCGCTCGTGATCCATCCCCAACAGATGCAGCACGGTCGCGTGCCAGTCGCGGAGATGGACCGGGTCTTTGACGATGTTGTAGCTGAAGTC
>JBBQCQ010000388.1:0-4778 GCA_038318835.1 Gemmatales bacterium
AACGCCCGCCGGTACTCGCCGGGCGGGACTCCGGTGACGGCCCGAAACTGCCGGCTGAACGCCGCCTGATCGTAGAACCCACAGTCGGCGGCGACGGCACTCAGCGGGCCGTCGGTGTCCTTCAACGCTCGCGCGGCCGCCTCGACACGAGCCTTCGTGAGCAGTTGCCGCGGACTCAGACCAGTCAACGCGAGAACCCGCCGCTGGAACTGACTGGCCGAAAGGCCCGCCCGTGCGGCCAGTGCCGCCACCCGCAACGGTTGGGCGTAGGCCGCGTGCAGTTCTTCCAGGGCGTCGGCCATCGGCCCGAGTGCGCCGCCGAACTCTTCCGGGGTGGCCAGGTCGCGCGACATGCTGGCCAGGGCCACCGTGCGGCCGGCCGCGTCGGCCACTGGCACCTTCTGCGAGACGAACCAGCCGATCTCGCCGCTGCGGCGGGTAATCATTTCCAGCCGATCCCGCACGGCCGGCCCGCCGGCGAGTAGCTCTTCATCCTGCCGCTCGTACCCGGCCGCCAGCGGAGCCGGGAACAGTTCGCCCGCCGTCCGCCCCAGCAGTTCGGCCCGCGACCGCAGCCCGACGGCCCGGACGAAGGCGTCATTCGCCGCGACGTACCGCCGGCCGCGATCCTTCACGCAGAAGAGAACATCCGCGAGCGCATCGAAGAGCGTTTCGACCGCCGCCAGGCCGGGGGCGGCGCGGAACACGTCTTCCCGAAGTTGTCGCATCGGAGCCATACCCCAGAGGATAGGACTCTCGACGGATTTGTACATTTCGCGCACAGTTCACGGGCGGAAAAAGCCACGACGACGCCAGACGGGTCGGGTAGGATCGAAGTATGAAACTCACCGCCACCCGCCCCGAAGTGATCGCCCCGGAAGCCGTCACACGTCGGGCCGCCACGCTGTTGGAACAAGCCCTTCGCACGCAAACGGGCGACGAGAAGCGGGAAGCCGCCCGCCTCGCCCGCATGATGGACGACCCGGCCGGCAAGGCATTCACCCTGGCAATGGTCGATGAAGTGTTCCGCAGTCGCCGACCAGCCTCTCAGGGCCGATGGTGGCGGAGTTTGCTGGGCGAATTCGGCGTTCCGAGGTTCCTCACTGCGATCGACCGGGGGCTAATGCGACTCGGGGCGGTGGCCTCCTCGGTCGCGCCAGGTGTGGTCATGCCGCTAGTCGAGCGACGGCTGCGGCAGGACAGCGGCCGTGTCATCCTCGACGCCGAACCGGCCGCGCTGGAAGCATACCTGCGTCGGCGGGCGGCCGACGGGTTCCGCATCAACCTCAACCACCTCGGCGAGGCCGTCCTCGGCGAAGGCGAAGCATCGCGGCGGATGGACGCCGTGCTCGCCCACCTGGCCGACCCGCGGGTGACGTACATTTCGGTCAAGATTTCGGCCGTGTTCAGCCAGATCAATCTGGTCGCGTGGGCCGATACGCTCGCAGCCATCAAGGACCGCCTCCGCCGGTTGTACCGTGCCGCCCTCCCGGACAAAAAGTTCGTCAACCTGGACATGGAAGAGTACCGCGACCTGGGCCTGACGCTCGCGGCCTTCCGGGAAGTGCTGGACGAACCGGAGTTTCAATCGCTACCGGCCGGGGTCGTGTTGCAGGCCTACCTGCCAGACTCGTGGGCGGCTCAGCAAGACGTGACAGCGTGGGCGACCGCCCGTGTGGCCGCGGGTGGCGCGCCGATCAAGGTGAGGCTCGTGAAGGGGGCGAACCTGGCGATGGAGGCCGTCGAGGCCGAGCATCACGGGTGGAACCCGGCCCCGTATGCGACGAAGCCGGAGACAGACGCGAACTTCCGCCGCATGCTCGAATTCGGGTGTCGGCCGGAGAACGCGACCGCTGTTCGCCTCGGCGTCGCGTCGCACAACCTGTTCGACGTGGCCCTGGCTTTGGAACTGCGCGAGCACTACGGCACGGCCGACAAGGTCGAGTTGGAGATGCTCGAAGGCATGGCCAACCACCAGGCGCGAGCCGTGCGCGACGCGGCCGGCGGGTTGCTGCTCTACGCCCCTGCGGTCGCCCGCGACGACTTCCTCGGCGCGATGGCGTACCTCGTCCGCCGACTCGACGAGAACACCGCCCCCGAGAACTTCCTGCGTGCGACCTTCGGCCTGCGGCCCGGCACGCCAGCGTGGGAGCAGGAACGACTACGATTCGAGCACGGGTGGGCCGACCGTCGCACCGTCTCGGCCGTGTCCCGCCGTGCTCAGCCGGCGGTCGATCCGAACACGGCGGACAGCTTCGAGAACGAACCCGACACCGACTGGACACAGGCCCGCCACCGGGACTCGCTGGCCACAGCCATCGCCGCATGGCGGCCGGAACCGCTCGCCGAATTGCCGACCGTACACGAGCTACTCGCGACGGCCGCGGCCGCTCAGACCGCTTGGGAAGCGGCCGGCGTGGAATACCGGGCGACGATCTTGAAGGCCGCGGCGTGCGAAATGGCCGCGGACCGCTTCCGCACCATCGCGTGCATGAGGGACGAGGGGAAGAAGGCCGCGGCCGAGGCCGACCCGGAAGTGTCCGAGGCGATCGACTTCGCCCGCTACTATGCGGACGCCTTCCGAGTGCCGGCCGGTCTGCGGGCCGAGGCGATTGGCACCGTCGTTGTCGCCTCGCCGTGGAATTTTCCCTACGCGATCCCGGCTGGCGGTGTGCTCGCCGCGCTGATGGCCGGTAATGCGGTCGTGCTGAAGCCGGCCCCCGAAACGGTGCAGACGGCCGCGCTGATCGCCCAGCAACTCTGGCGGGCGGGCGTGCCGCGAGACGTGTTGCAGTTCTTCCCGTGTGCCGATGGCGACGTGGGTCGCTCGCTCATCACCGACCCGCGGGTCACGGCCGTCGTGCTGACGGGGGCGTATGAGACGGCGCGGCTATTCCAGAGGTGGCGGCCGTCGCTGAATCTCTTCGCCGAAACGAGCGGGAAGAATGCCCTCGTCGTGACCGCACGTGCGGACCGCGACCTGGCGGTGAAAGACCTGGTGAAGTCGGCGTTCGGCCACGCCGGGCAGAAGTGCTCGGCCACGAGCCTGGCGATTTTGGAAGCCGAAGTGTACGACGACCCGGCCTTCCGCCGGCAGTTGGCGGACGCGGCCGCGAGTCTGAGCGTCGGCCCGGCGACCGACCCGCGGAGCATCGTCACGCCGACGATTCGCGAACCTGGTGACTCGCTGCGGCGGGCACTCACGACACTGGACGCGGGCGAAGTGTGGCTGCTCGAACCGCGCCAACTCGGCCCCGACCCGTGCCAGTGGACGCCCGGTATCAAGCTCGGCGTTCGGCCCGGCTCGTGGTTCCATCGCACGGAATGCTTCGGCCCCGTCCTCGGCCTCATGCGGGCCGCATCACTGGCCGAAGCGGTGGAATGGCAGAACGGCACCGACTTCGGCCTGACGGCCGGCTTGCACTCGCTCGACCCGGCGGAACAAGCGTGGTGGAAGGACCACGTGCGGGCGGGCAACCTGTACGTGAACCGGCCGACTACCGGGGCTGTCGTCCGCCGCCAGCCGTTCGGCGGGTGGGGGAAGTCGAGCATCGGCCCAGGGTCGAAAGCCGGCGGGCCGAACTATTCGTTCTTGTTCACCCGGTTGACTGATATGGAAACTACGACACTGACGGCCGTCGCGGAATCGTATCGGTCGGCGTGGAAGGACCACTTCGCCATCGCTCACGATCCGTCCGGGATGAAGTCCGAGACGAACATCTTCCGCTATCGTGCGTGTGGTGGGGTGATCCTGCGGGTGGCCTCGCCCGACGATCCCGCCGTGGGCCGTGCGCGGCTCGCGGCTGAGGTCACGAATACGACTCTCGTCGTGAGCACGACGGTCGAAGAGTCGGACGCGGCATTCGCCGCCCGGTTGCCAGCCATGGCTGCGGGTGCCGAGTTCCTGCGGTCGGCCGGCCCCCTGCCGGACGCAGTCCTGCGAGCCGCCCACGACGCCGGCCTGAACGTGATCGCCGCGCCGCTCACCGCGGTCGGACGGATGGAGTTGCGATTCTGGCTCCGCGAACAGGCCGTGACAGTAACACGGCACCGCTATGGACAGATTCCCGCCTGGGTGCCACCGTCCCGCGGGTAATATCGGCACGATCTCAAATGCCGGCGAGTCGCGTCTGCGCGTCGCCGAAGCGGTCGAGTTTGACGCCCATCCGGTCCATCAGCGACAGGTACAGGCTGCACAGTTTGCGGTCGTCGTTCCCCTTGCCGACGTAGTCGAGCACGCGGCCGGTCGTGAGGGTACCGCCCAACCCGCCGGCCAGCAACACGGGCAGCTTGCTCGAATCGTGCTTGCTGCCCGACCACATGCTGTTGACGAACATCAGGCACGAATTATCCAGCACCGTCTTGTCGGCTTCCTTCATGCCGTCGAGCTTGGTGGCGAGGTACGCGAACTGGCCGCAGTAGTAGCGGGAGATGCGCTCGTAGGCGTCCGACTTGTCGTCGTGCGAGGCCGAGTGGTGGGCGTCCCGCACGCCGAGGAACGGGTAGAACAGGCCGGACAGGTCGCGGCACAACACGAGCGTGGCGACCCGCGTTTTGTCGGTCTGGAAGCCGATGGCCACGATATCACACATCAGCCGCATGTGCTCGCGCAGGTCTTCCGGCAAGCCGTCGTCCGGCCGCTTCATGGCCACAACGGGTTTGTCCTTGCCCTTCGCCCGGTCGTCGGCCGTGTCCTTGTGGGTACGGGCCGAGGCAACTCGCTTCTCCACTTCGCGGACGCTCGTCAGGTACTCATCGAGCCGGCCGCGGTCGCCGGC
>JBBQCQ010000389.1:0-4774 GCA_038318835.1 Gemmatales bacterium
ACACTCGAACTCTGTTCGATTCCCGAACCCCCGGTGGCAACCCCACCGGGGGTTCGGCGTTTCCCGGCGGGCCCGAGCACCGTCAGGTGCCGGGTGAATGGCATAGGCAATTTTCAGCACGGAAGCACGGAGAACACGGAGAAGACAAAACCGGGAAGAGGGTTTTCTCCGGTCTTTCTCTTCTCCGTGTTCTCCGTGCTTCCGTGGTTCGTTCGGTTTTTACCTCGATCCACCGCGATTCACCCAGTTCCTTACCGAACTCGGCTCGCCTTGCTGGTGACGGCCCCCGGCCCGTACCTAAAACTCTGCTCATGAACTCCACCCTCGTCTTCGCGTTCCTCGCCGCCGGGGCGGGTTGCTGCATCGCCCTGCAAGCGACCGCCAACGCCCGCTTCCGCGAGAACATCGGCAGCCAGTGGTACGCCGCCCTGTTCTCGATCTGCGGCACGATCCTTACCGCCACTCTCTTCGTCCTCATCACGCGACCGCCGGCCCCGAGTTGGGCGAGCGTGAAGCAGACCGAGTGGTGGAACTGGATCGGCGGCCCGCTCGGCGCGCTCATCGTGCTGGCCGGGGCGACGCTGGCGAAGGAACTCGGTGCGGCCGTGTTCATCGCCTTGGTGGTCGGCGGGCAGTTGGCCTGCTCGCTACTCCTCGATCACTTCGCCCTGTTGGGTTTGAAAGAGCAACCGATCACGCCGGGCCGACTGATCGGCGGGCTGTTGGTGGTGGCCGGTGTGGTCTGCATCAAGTATTTGTGAACGTATGAATCCCATCGACGCACTCTTCCGCGATCTGCGGGCCGCCGGCCGCAAGGCCTTCCTGCCGTTCCTGACCGGCGGCGACCCGGACCTGGCCTTCACGAAGGACGCCATCACCGCTGTCGCCGACGCGGGGGCGCACCTCGTCGAAGTCGGCCTGCCGTTCTCCGACCCGATCGCCGACGGCCCCGTCATTCAGGCGTCGTACACGCGGGCGCTGAACGCGAAGCTGAAACTCGGCGACCTGTTCGCCACGCTGACGCAGACGGCCGCCCAGCCCGGCTGGAAGACGCCGATGGTGGCGATGGGGTCGTACTCGCTTATCCACAAGCGCGGCCCGGCCATGTTCATCCAGCAAGCGAAAGCGGCCGGCCTCAGCGGCGCGGTGCTGCCCGACCTGCCGGTGGAGGAAGCCGACGAGTTTGCGAAGCTCGCAGCCGATCACGACTTCAAGCCGATCCTGCTCGTCACGCCGACCACGTCGCCGGCACGGGCCGAGAAGATCGTGAAGGCGTGCGGCGGGTTCGTGTATGTCGTCAGCATCGTCGGCATCACCGGCGACCGCGACCGCACGCCGCCAGCCATCACGGACATGATCGCACGATTGCGGAACCTCACCGACCTGCCGCTGTGCGTCGGCTTCGGTGTGAGCAAGCCGGAACACGTGAAGGAACTGCGGGAACTCGTGGACGGCGTGATCGTCGGCACCGCGATGGTGCGCAAACTCGAACAAGCCGGCCAGCCGGGGCAGCGCGCGAACGCGCTCGCGGAACTGAAGACGAGCGTGCAGGCGCTGGTGGCGGCGCTGAACCCGGCGGGCGAAAAGACATAAATCGGAACGCGGAGAACGCGGGATCGGAACGCCGGATCAATGCAGGATAAAAACCAAATCCGATTTTTGCTCTGATCCGGTATTCATCCGGCGTTCCGATCCCGCGTTCCGTTTTCATTCATTCCGCCGACGGATACAATTCGCCCGTCCCCACCCGGTTCGCACAGGACGTGTGACGATGGCGAAAGCGAAACCCAAACCCGCCGACAACGACCCGCCGCCGGCCGAGTATACCGTCGTCGCCCGCCGCTATCGGCCGCAACAGTTCGCCGACCTGATCGGGCAAGAACACGTCGCCAACGCCCTCACGAACGCGATCACCTCCGGCCGCATCGCGCATGCGTATTTGTTCACCGGCGCTCGGGGAGTCGGCAAGACCTCGTCTGCCCGCATTTTGGCGAAGGCTCTGAACTGCGTGAAGGGGCCGACTCCGACGCCGTGCGATGTCTGCGACATCTGTAAGAGCATCGCCGTCGGCGAAGATGTGGACGTGCTGGAGATCGACGGCGCGAGCAACAACAAGGCCGACGAGGCCCGCGAGCTGGTCGGCAACGTCGCCTTTCGACCGACCCGATCACGGTACAAAATCTACATCGTCGACGAAGTTCACATGCTCTCGAAGGCCGCGTTCGATGTGCTCCTCAAGACGCTGGAGGAGCCGCCGCCGCACGTGAAGTTCATCTTCGCCACTACGGAAGCGAACAAGATTCCGATCACGATCCTGTCGCGGTGTCAGCGGTTCGACTTCGCCCACGTCAGCACGGTCAAGATTTTCGCGGCCCTCCAACGTGTCGTTGCGAAGGAAGGACTGAAGGCCGACGACGAAGCGCTGCACATCATCGCGAAGCGGGCGGCCGGCTCGATGCGCGATTCGCAATCGCTGCTCGATCAGATGATGGCCTTCTGCGAGGGCCACCTGACGGCCGAGAATGTGCATTCGCTGTTCGGCACCGCCGGCGACGACCGCGTGGTGGGGTTGGCCCACGCGATCCTGACCGGCGACGCGAAGGCGGGCCTCGAAGAGATTCACACGGCCGCAAGCCGCGGGATGCAACTCGGCGAACTCATCGATCAGCTCATCGACTACTGGCGCGGCATGATGCTCCTCCTCACGGCCGGGCCGAACTTCGGCGAGATTAGTGCCACGCCGGCGATGTTGGAGAAGCTGAAAGCCCACGCCGCGACGCGGACCCTCGACACGATCCTGGCCGGCCTCGACATTCTCGCGGCCACGAAGCAGAAGATTCGCGGCAGCACGCACGTGCAAATGCTGCTGGAAGTGGCCGTCGTGCGACTGTCCCGCCTCGACGAACTGCTCTCGGTCGGGCAACTTGCTGCCGCTGTTCTTCAGAACGGCCCGCTCCCAGTCGGGAAATCGGCTCCTCCTCTGGCCCTGCCGCCGGTAGACGCGTCAAAAAAAAAATCGATAATCGCCCCTGAAACGCCAGTGGCGGGAGTCGGCGGGGCGGTTCCTTTGGAGAGTTTGTGGCCCAAAGTGATGGAAATGCTCGGCCCAATCCGCGGAAATCACCTTCGTCAAGCCGGTTTACCTGCAAATTTTGGGCCAAATTGCTTGGCAATCCAGGTTCCGCCCGGCTATACTGCTGCGTATGATTCGATCGCGAGCGAAGCGACCGTCGAGTCGATCCGTCTGGCAGTCAAGAAACTGACGGGCGAAGACTGGATGATTCGCGTCGAGTGGGCCAAAGAACCGCCGACGAAACCGACCGCGGTGGCGAAGGCCGACGGCGGCTACCTGCGGCCGAAGGACGTGATGGAAATGCCATTGTTCAAGGCGGCCGCCGACACGCTCGGAGCGCAGATGGTCAAGATGGACCCCGGCTTCAACCCGCAGGCGACGGTCGCGGCCGTCGCGGATGTGGCCCCGGTCGTGGAACCCCCACCGGACGACGAGGAGTGACCGATGTTTCAGGGTCTCGGTTCGATCATGAGCCTGCTCGGCAACAAGGGCAAACTGCAAGAAGAGATGCAAAAGTTCCAGGAGAGCATCGGCAAGATCACGGCCGAGGCGACCGCCGGCGGCAACTACGTGACCGCGAAGGTCAACGGCCGCATGGAACTGCTCGGCATCACGATCTCGGAACAAGCCCAAAAGCTCGGCGACCGCGAAATGCTCGAAGACCTGATCGTCGCAGCCGTGAATTCTGCGATGGCGAAGGCCCGCGAGCAAGTGGCCGCCGAGACGGCGAAGATCGCCGGCGCGATGGGCCTGCCGCCCGGAATGCTCGGCGGCATGGGCGGAATGGGTTGAAGAGTGTTAGCCGCAGATGAACGCCGAGAAACGCAGATCAGAAGAAGAAATAGATTGAGTTTTTATCTGCATTGATCGGCGTGAATCTGCGGCCAAAAATCGGAATGAGTTATGACGGAAGCCGTGCCCGCGATTCAGACGCTGCTGGAGGAACTCACGAAACTCCCCGGCGTTGGCCCAAAGAGTGCCGAGCGGATTGCGCACTTCCTGTTGGGTGGCGATCGCAAGGTTGCGGTCACGCTCTCCGAGGCGTTGCGGGCGGTGGTCGAACGCATTCGGCCGTGCCGCGAGTGCTTCAACCTGACCGAAGGCGAACTCTGCCCGATCTGCTCCGACCGTCGGCGGGACGCGGGCATCGTGTGCGTGGTCGAGACGCCGCGAGACGTGGGCCTGTTCGAGCGAGCGGGGACGTTCAAGGGCGTCTACCACGTGCTCGGTGGCCGGCTCGCTCCGCTGGACAACGTCGGCCCCGAAAAGCTCACGCTGACGCAGTTGGTGCAGCGCGTCCGCCGCGGCGGCGTGCGGGAAGTGATCCTCGCGACGAGTCCGACGCTGGAAGGCGACGGTACGGCGCTGTTGACCTCGAATCTGTTGGGGGGCACCGGCGTGTCGATCACGCGGCTGGCCCGGGGCGTCCCGTCGGGGGCGTCGCTGGAGTTGGTGAACTCGCAGATATTGGCCGACGCACTCGACGGCCGAAAAGCCTTTTAGAAGTGCGGAGTGCGGAGAGCGGAGTTCGGAGTGAAGACAAGATCGTCTTTGGTTTACACTCTGCCCTCCGCATCCCGCACCCCGCACGAGGAGATTTCCGATGGGCGGCATGGGAATGGGCATGGGGATGCGACAGGACATGCGGCAAGGGCTGCACCTGGCCCCCCGCATGATTCAGTCGATGGAAGTCCTGCAACT
>JBBQCQ010000390.1:0-4745 GCA_038318835.1 Gemmatales bacterium
CGCGCCCCCCCCCCCCCGACACTTGCCCGAGGCCCAGCGAGTGGCGCACGATCAGCGCCAGCACCAGCAGCGCCCCGAACGGCTGGGCTGTTCGCAGCGGCAGCACGTCGCTCGTCGGGAATAGCCCCCGCAGGATCGGCAGCGAGAGCAGCACTACCGCCACCACGCTGATCGAGTGCGGGCGTAGCATCAAGATCGCCGCGGTCGGGGCCAGCAGCGTGTACGTCGCGTTCTCTGTGGCCGGGCCGAAGAAGGTCATCCAGACGCAGCCGAGCGCGAAGGCCGATTCCAGCCGCCGTTGCTTCGCGAAGCCCACCCACGCCGCGAACGCCACTCCGGCCACGGCCGAGACGAGTTGGCCCATGTCCTTCGAGATCGCCACGCCGAGCCAGGCGCGGGGGATCATCGTCCAGTCCCACGGCGGGCGGTTCAGCAGTTCGCGATATTTCCCTTCCAGTTCCACAAAATCGACGAACGCGGTGTGCATACTCGCGACATAGTCCGGCCGCTGGCACGCGAACGGCAGCACCGCGAACGCCACGACGGCCGGCACCAACCGCAGTGCGAACCGCGGCACGGCGACGCAGAACAACAGGCCGACGGCCAACGGGTAGAGCTTGAAGAAGCCCGCGAACGCGACCCACGCCGCCGCCCGCCACAGACGGTCGCGCCGTAGGTCGGCCGTCGCGTGCAGCAGGCCGCCGACGAGCAGGACGTTCACCTGCCCGTTGTTGAAACTCGGCACGATGAGCAGCGCCGCCAGGAACGCGAACACGCCGAAGGAGCGGGCCGAGGGCGAGGCGACCGGGAACTGCCGCAGCCACGCCCGCAGCCCGGTGAGGTACACCGTGAGGCCGAAGAGTCGCCACAGGATGCCGGCCGTCTTCGGTGGCAGCAGCGACCACGGGGCGAAGAAAGCGGCCACGCCGGGCGGGTTGCGGTACACGTCCAGCGGCCACGCGGCGGCGTAGATGTCGTCGCCGCACAACCAGCGTTCGCCGGCCTTGAGGTAGATCGGCACGACGGTGCCCGACAACGCCGGGGCGACGGCCACCCGGCCGATCACGCCGACGACGAGCACCACCCACACGGCGACGGCCCACAGGGGCAGGGGGAAGCGGTCGCGCATGGTCAGGCCGCCTGGATTTCGGCGGAGGGGCGGCGGTGGGCACCGGGGATGCCCCGCTTCGAGGTGCGAATGAAGGCGACCAACTCCCGAATCGCCGGGCTGCCGCCCAGGTCTTTTTCGAGCTTGGCGACGGCGAGCGAGAGGATCAGGCCGCCGCGGTAGAGGACGATGAACGCTTTGCGGATCGCCTGGATGTCGGCGGAGGGCATCCCGGCGCGGCGCATGCCGATGACGTTCACCCCGGCCGCACTGTTGGGCGACTGCATGATCCAGAACGGCGGCACGTCCATCGATACGAGCGAGATGCCGCGGACCAGGGCCAGCCGGCCGATGCGGCAGTTCTGGTGGACGCCGGCGTTGCCCGAGACGAGCGCGCGGTCGCCGACCTCGCAGTGCCCGCCGAGGAGGGCACCGTTCACAATGATGGTGTTGTTGCCGACGATGCAGTCGTGGCCGACGTGGCTGCTGCACATCAGGTAGTTTTCGTGGCCGATGACCGTCACGCCGCGGCCGGACCCGATCGGCATCCCGCGGTGGACGGTCACGTGCTCGCGGAAGGTGTTCCGGTCGCCGATGGTCACGCCCGTCGGTTCGCCCTTGTACCCCAGGTGCTGCGGCCGTTCGCCGATCACGCAACCGCGGCCGAAGGTGTTCCCGTCGCCGGCCGTCAGTGGTCCGATGAGCTGGGCGTGGGCCTCGACCACGCATCCGGCCCCGAGGCAGACCGGCCCTTCGACGATGGCGTAAGGGCCGACGCGCACGTCGGCCGCGAGGTCGGCGTCGGCCGAAACGAGGGCGGTCGGGTGAATCAACGGCGAGGCACTCATGCGGCATCCTTCCGACGCGGGAGTTGAAGTAGCCGCGAGGGTAGCGAATTCAGGAAGGGGTGGGCAAGACGAAGTGGAAAGTGGGTGTGTCAATTTCCTCTGGCACGCTCCTGGCCGCATCGCGTACCCTGCACGCCTGGAATCTTCCCCGCAGGTTGGCATCCATGCTCGCACTCACTCTGACGTTCCTCGTTCCCGCGACCGTGGCGTGCCTGTATTACGTCGGCTTCGCCCTCCTCGGCCGACGGCGGGCGGTGATGCCGTCGGTGTACCCGACCCGCCGCATCGCGGTGCTCATCCCGGCCCACGATGAGGAACTGTCGCTCGGCCTGTCGCTCGATTCGATTTTGAAGGCCGACTACCCGGCGGAACTTCGCCCGGTCGTGGTCGTCGCGGATAACTGCACCGACGGCACGGCCCGCGTCGCCCGGTCGGTCGGTGTCACCGCCCTCGAACGCACCGACACGGCGAGACGGGGGAAGGGATATGCCCTCGCGTTCGGCCTCGAAACGCTCCTCGCGGATCGCCCGGACGCCGTGCTGATCCTGGACGCCGATTGCCAGATCGAGCCGGACACCTTCCGCGTGCTGGACGCCTACTTGGCCGCCGGGGCCGAGGCGGTGCAGTGCGGCGTGCTCACGCGAAACGCCGACGACGCGAGCACGAGCTTCGTCGGCGCGATGGGGAACGTGTTCGACAACCTGCTATCGGCCGGGAAGGACCGCATCGGGTGGCCGGTGCCGCTGCGGGGGTCGGGCATGGCCTTCCGCCGCGACGTGCTCGAACGCTTCCCGTGGCAGGACTTCGGGCTAACGGAAGACGCCGAGTATTCGGATCGGCTCGCAGCCGGCGGCGTGCGGGTGCGGTTCGACCCGCGGCCGCTCGTGCGGTCGGAAACGCCGACCCGCCGTGGCGACCTGTACCAGCAACGGCGGCGGTGGCGGGCGGCACTCTTCGGCGGCCCCGGTTTCCTCCTGCGGTGGCTGGAGAGCAAACCGCTCGTGCTAGCTCAACTGCTGGCGACGGGGTGCGTCGTCGCGGCGGCGGGGCACGTCGGGCTGGCCGCGTGGTACGCCGTGCTCGTGCTGCTGACCGGCGGCTTGTACGGGTACGCGGCCGTTCAGGTCGGCCTCACCTGGCAGCGGGTCGGCTACCTGTTGGCGGCCCCCTGGATCGCGGCCCGCCTGGTCGGCGTCACCCTCGGCGGGCTGATCCCCCGCGAAATGGCCTGGCAGCGCACCCGGCGGGCGGCCGAGGTCGAGTGACATCGTTTCGCGTGGCCTCATTTCTCGTCTGACACGGCACTTCTGAAAACGATTCGTCGAGTTGACTCGTCGAAGTTCCGGCTGCCCTTCCGCCTCCCTGCGCCGACAGATGGGGTTCTCGCGGTGAGATCCTTTAGTCGGGTCGGCCGGATGCAACGCGATTGCAGGTGGCGTGAATTGAGTCGCCGGCCCTCCGTAAAGTTCCGACACGGTCGGTCCCGGCGATGAAGTTCAGGAATTCGCAGGCTCGATATGTGTTGAGATGTGCCAAACTGCGTCGGGAACCTTCGCCTTTATGCCAGGGTTTCGGTAGGTTGGGTAAACTAACGAATTCTCCTGAAACCGTTAGAGCACCAACAACTGCCCGGCTGTGGTGCGGCCGAATTTTCCGCGACTCGCCCCCCTGTGAGGATTCGCCTGATGTCGTCCCCAGAGTCCTTTTTTGCCCGCCGTGCCCGTGCTCTTATGCGCCGCGCGCAACTCTCTCCCGCACGGCGGATCGGCCGAGTGAGGCTCGAAACCTTGCCCCTGGAGGCCCGCGAGGTGCCGACGGTCTCGGGGACGGTATTCCAGGACTACAACGCGAACGGCGCGTTCGACACAAACTCGCTTCTGACGAATCTGGGTGGGACGAACCCGGTGCCGGGTACGCCGACGCAAATCGGTACGATCTCGACGGCCGTGGACACGGGCCTCGCCGGCGTCGCGGTGACGGTATTCAACACGGCCGGCGGGGTGGTAGGCACGACCACGTCGGCGGCCAACGGCACCTGGAGCGTGCCGACCACGGCCGGGCAAACGTACCGGTTGGAATTCACCGGCCTGCCGGCCGGGCTGACTGTCGGCCCGCACGGCGGGGCGAACGGCAGTGGCACGCCGACACAGTTCGTCGCCGATGGGGCGGCGAACGCCAACCTCGGCGTCATTCGGGTCGCGGACTACTTCCAGTCGAACCCGCTTATTATGACGTCCCAGTACACCTATGGGACGGCCGTCGCCAATCCGCAACCGGCCATCATCAGCTTCCCCTACGCGGCCGGGTCTTCGCAACAGGTCGACCCCACTCTGTCGGACTCGCAGACGGCAGCCGAGCACGCGATCAACATCCCGGCGTCCCAGGTCGGCACCACGTGGGGCCTCGGGTTCAACCGGGCGCAGAACGACGGGTACGCCGCCTCGTTCCTGAAACGACACAGTGGCCTCGGGCCGAACGGCCCGGGGGCGATCTATAACTTCGATCTGCCCGCGACCGACACGCCCAACACCGTGACGACGGCCAACCTGTGGCTGAACTTGCAAGGGCGGGCGGCCACCGACATCACCGGCGGTGGGAGCGTGGCCATCGCGTCCGTGGACACCCTCGGCGGATTCGGGGCGTACTATACCGCCCGTGCGGCCGCCGGGTATGACTACGACCGGGACGGTGACAACACCGGGTGGAATGCTGTCGGTAAGAGTTCGCTCGGCGGCCTGGACGTGAGCGCCGACGGCAGCACCGTGTACGTGATGAACCTGGCCGACAAC
>JBBQCQ010000391.1:0-4742 GCA_038318835.1 Gemmatales bacterium
CCGTCGGCCCGTCGCTCGCGTTATGCCCGTATGACCGCACGGGTTTCGGGCGTGCCGCGGGCCGGGGTTGCTGGACGGAGGCCGTCCGAGGGGCTATCGTGGCAACTACCCCGAACCCCGAACCTCCGACCCCGCCGACCCGCGTGCCGCACGACACGGATGCCCTCCCCCCCCGGCGAGGAACTGCGCTGGATTGAGGCCGCCCAAGCCGGCGACCGAGGTACGGTGTGGTATCTGCCGCCGTACAGCCCGGACCTGAACCCGTTCGAGTTGGCGTTTTCGAAGTTCAAGGGCCTGCTCCAGTCGGCCGGGAAGCGAACCGCCGGGGCCCTCTGGACCTTCCTGGGCAAGTCCCTGGATGCGTTCGCACCTGACGAGTGTCGCCGGTACTTCCGGTTCGCAGCCTGACAGCTCGTCGAACACTTCGGCATCGACCGACGACTCGACAAGATAACGGCCGGGGACGCCCACGGGCTGGCGACCACGCGGGCGGCAGGTGGGGTGTGCCAAGCAATTCTTCGGCGCAGCCGTGAAGCATGAGATGCGTAAGCGCACGGCGAATCGACGCCGTGCGCTTACCGCTTACAGACAACAGGCGAAAGCTTCCGCTTGGTTCCACTGTTCCCCGAGGTGAGGCTTCACCTTGAAGCTGTGTTCGATCAAGCCATCGAGGGATCAGAATTCGTTATCACCCGCTACCGCGACGGCAACGCGAACCTTCGCACGCAGTTGGCCCGGATTGCCCGGCGGGCGGGTGTTCCGATGTGGGAGAAGCCGTTCGTGAACATGCGGGCGAGTTGTGCGACGGAACTGATTCAGGACAACCCAGCTTATGTTGCGACCAACTGGCTCGGCCACACGCGGGCCATAGCGGAAGCCCATTACTGGCAGGTGACGAAGGAACACTTCAAGAAAGCGACGCAAAAACCGACGCATCAAAGAGCGGAAGGGAATGGCAGGGAAGTGCAGACCAAAGGCTCTCCGACCGAGGAAGATGAGGAATTGCAAGACGTTGCAACTTCACGCGAATCGGTGCAATCTCATCCAATACACCCAACAGGAGTCGAACCTGTAACCTTCGGTTTCGTAGACCGATGCTCTATCCAGTTGAGCTATGGGTGCGCTTACTTCAATATCCTACGACCCGCGCGACGACACGTCAACGCGGGATCGGCGAGGGGGTCAAATCTCCAGGCCATCCGGGAGGATCGCGCCCCGCGGCACACACACGATGCCGTCGCGAATGTAGTACCGGCCGGTGGGGTCGTCGTAGTCGGCGTCGGCGTCGTGGTCGCGAATCAACACGCCCTGGCCGATCCGGCAGTCCTTGTCTAACATCGCTCGCGCGATCCGACAGCCTTCGCCGATGTTCAAGTCCGGGCGGCCCAAGCGGCGGTTCTCCTCCAGTTCCTTCTGCGTCTCGAAGCCGTCACTGCCTATCATCACCACGTCCGACAAATGACAGTTCGCTCCCACGTGGCTCCGCACGCCGATCAGCGAATGCTTCACGCTGCTGCCGGCCCCGATCACACAGCCGTCGGCAATCGTCACGCTCTCCAGCGTCGCCCCGTTCACGCGGCTGGCGGGCAGGTTCCGCATCCGCGTGAAGATCGGGCCTTCCGGGCTGAAGAAGTCGAACGGTGGGTTCGGCTCGCCTAATGCCAGGCTCGTCTCGTGGTAGCTCTTGATCGTGCCCAGGTCTTCCCAGAAGCCGTCGAACAGGTGGGCGTGAATGTGCCGATCGGCGACGTGGTTCGGGAAGACGTTCGTGCCGAAGTCGTGCGGGAGCAGCATCGCATTGTGCAATTTGTCCGGCACCGGCGCGTTCAGCATCTCGATGAGCTTGTCGGTGTTGAAAATGTAGATGCCCATGTTCGCCAGGTAATTCCGGCCGTTGCACGGGATGCCCTTCGCCTCGATCCACGCGGTCGGCGTGTGGTACGGCTTGCGGGCGTCGGCCGTCTTTGGCTTCTCCGTGAAGCTCAACACGCGGCCGCTGTCGTCCATCCGCATCAGGCCGAAGCCTGGCGTTTGATCCTCGCGCACCGGGATGGCCGCGATGGTCACTTCGGCCCCGCTCTCGCGGTGCGTCTTGATGAGCTGCCGGTAGTCCATGCGGTAGAGTTGGTCGCCGGACAGGATCAGCACTTCGTCGGGTTCCTCGCGGTTGATGTACGCGATGTTCTGGCGCACGGCGTCGGCCGTGCCTTGGTACCAGCCGATCTGCTCGTCGTAGGCCTGCTGGGCCGCGAGGATTTCGACGAAGCCCTTGCTGAACATGTCGAACTTGTAGGTGTTCGAGATGTGCCGGTGAAGGCTCACGGACAGGAACTGCGTGAGTACGTAGATGGTGTTCAGGCGGCTGTTGATGCAGTTGGAAATCGGGATGTCGATGAGGCGGTACTTGCCGCCCACGGGTACGGCCGGCTTGGCCCGCGACTTGGTCAGGGGGAAGAGTCGCGAGCCGCGACCGCCGCCGAGGATGAGGGAGAGCACTTCGGGCATGGCGGGCCTCACAGTGAGGAGGGAGAAGATGGAGTGTGCATATGCTACCGCGCCGCCCGTACCAGTGTCAGGGCCGAGGATTTCGGGAAATTCCCGAACCCCGGTCGGTAGCCGGATAACCGGCACGCCTGGCCGCGTCGGCCGGGCGGCGAACCCGTACGATGGACGGCATGACCAGCCCGGACGTGAACGTCGCGAGCCACCTGGCGGCCCTGGCCGAGTCCGAGCCGGACCGCGTGGCCCTGCACTCGGCCCGGCTCGGCACGCACCGCACCTTCGCGCAACTTCATCGCGAATCCGATGCCGCCGCCCACGGGCTGACCGCCCTCGGCGTCGGCCCCGGTACCCGCGTGGCGCTGATGGTGCCGCCGTCGCTGGAGTTCTTCGCGCTGACGTTCGCCTTGCTGAAGGCGGCGGCCGTGCCGGTGCTGATCGACCCCGGCATGGGCGTGCGGCGGTTGGGTGCGTGCCTGGACGAAGCGGAGCCGGAAGTATTCGTCGGCGTGCCGAAGGCGCATCTCGCGCGGCGAGTGCTTGGCTGGGGTCGGCGAACGATTTGCGCGACGGTCAACGTCGGCCGGCGGCGGTTCTTCTGCACGCGATCAAGTCGGGAACTTCTGCTCACGGTCGGCGGCAAAAGCGGGTACACTCGGCCGCGTGTGACGGCCGACGACCCGGCGGCGATCCTGTTCACCAGCGGCAGCACCGGGCTGGCAAAGGGGGCGGTTTATACGCATGGCATCTTCGCGGCCCAGGTCGAGTTGCTCAAAGCCGAGTACGGCATCGCCCCCGGCGAGGTCGATCTGTGTACATTCCCCCTGTTCGCCCTCTTCGGCCCGGCCCTCGGCATGACGTGCGTGATCCCGGATATGAACGCGTCCCGCCCCGCCACCATCGACCCTGCGAAGACGCTCGCCGCCGTCCGCCGATACGGAGTGACGAACCTCTTCGGCAGCCCGGCGGTCATCCGCCGCTTGGGCGATGCGGCCGAGCCGGACAGGCTCCCGACCCTTCGCCGTGTGCTGTCGGCCGGTGCGCCGGCGTCGCCGCAAGCCCTCGAACGCTTCTCGCGACTGCTGCCCGATGGCGTGCAAATCTTCACGCCCTACGGGGCCACCGAAGCCCTGCCGGTGGCGAACATCGGCAGCGTCGAGATACTAGCCGAGACGCGGCCCCTCACCGAGCGGGGTCACGGCGTCTGCGTCGGCCGGCCGTTCGCCGGGATGACGGTGCGGATCATTCGCATCTGCGACGAACCCATCGCCGAATGGGACGAATCGCTGTGCCTGTCGGCGGGCGAAGTCGGCGAGATCGTGGTACGTGGCCCAGTGGTGACGAAGCAGTACTGGAAACGCGACGCGGCCACAAAGCTGGCGAAGATCGCCGACCCGCAGACGGGCGAAGTGCTGCACCGCATGGGCGACGTGGGCTACTTCGATGACCGCGGCCGGCTCTGGTTCTGCGGCCGCAAGTCGCAGCGGGTGGTTACGCCGCACGGCACGCTGTTCACGGATATGGTCGAGCCTATCTTCAACGCGATTCCCCTCATGGGCCGCACGGCCCTCGTCGGCGTCATGCGAGGCGATGTTGTTCACCCGGTCGTCTGCTACGAACCCGGCGGGCTGGCGAAGATCGGCCGCGATGCTGTCCCCTTGATGCAGGCGGAGGCGGCGAAGTTCGACCACACGCGGCGAATCGAGACGTTCCTGATGTCCGGGAAGTTCCCCGTGGACGTGCGGCACAACTCGAAGATCTTCCGCGAGAAGTTAGCCGCGTGGGCAGACCAGAAACTGAAAGCCCGCGGACGAACGTCCGCGGGGGAGAGCCGCCCATGAAAGCTCTCGTCACCGGCGGCGGCGGGTTCCTCGGCGGGGCCATCGTTCGCGCGCTGAAAGCGCGCGGCGATACGCCGATCTCCTTCACGCGATCCCGCTATGCCTGGCTCGACGACATCGGCGTGCAACAGCGACTCGGCGACCTGACAGACACCACGGCCGTCGAGCAAGCGGTGGCCGGGTGCGATGTGGTCATCCATGTGGCGGCGAAGGCCGGCGTGTGGGGGCGGTACGCCGACTATGTAGCCACCAACGTCACCGGCACCGAGAACGTGCTGGCCGCGTGCAAGACCCAGGGCGTGCGGAAGCTCGTGTACACCAGCACGCCGAGCGTCGTCCACACCGGGGCGGACATCGAGGGCGGAAACGAGAGCCTGCCGTACGCGAAGCACTTCGACTCGT
>JBBQCQ010000392.1:0-4719 GCA_038318835.1 Gemmatales bacterium
ACGGCGACGGGTCGTTTGTCGAGGAAGGGCTTGAGCAGTGGGTCGAACAACATGGCGGGGCACTCCGGGACAGTTGCAGTCGCGGACTACCTGATACCCGGAATCTCCCAGTCTGCCACCGCAACCCTGAAAGGCATGGGCTGACGCCCCCCGCTCGCCGAAGAGTCCGCACTCAGTTTCCCGGTGGGCCGCCCCGCATACCCACGGCCATCATCATCGCCTTCGGGATCACGTTCAGGTTCAGGGCCATGCGCATCTTCATGGTCGAGCCGCCCTCGTAGCTGACGGAGAAGGCCGAAATGCGGCGGTCGTCGGTGCCCAACACCTGGGCGGCCATCTTGCCGGCCTGTTCGTTGCCCGTGCCGATCATCTCGCCGAGTTGCTTCGGGTTCACGATCGCATCCACGATCTTCGCCGCGGCCGGCTTTGCGGTCATCGCGGCCTTCAGGCTGTCCATCGCGTCGATTCCGATGGCCGCGTAGATGCCCTTCGGCCCGAACGCCACGAAGATGTCGGTCGAACCGAACAGGTTCTTGACCGGTTCCGGGGTGTCCGTCATCGTGAAGCGGTGGACGTTCACGCCGTCGATCTTCTCCGCGTCGAATTTGGTGTTGTCCTTCACGTCCTGCGGAGCATTCTTGTAGGCATCCTTGATCGCCTTCTCCAGGCCGGTCGCGTCGTCGAAGGTGACGGCCATGATGGCGGTAAAGTGGCCATCCTTACCGGGGTTCACAGCCATCGCGAAGTCGATGGAGTCGGCCTTCACGGTGCGGCCCAGTCCCTTGAGGAGTTCCTCGACCACCGGCTTGGCGTCCTCCGGGGCGTCGTCCTTCGCCTTCTGCCCGGCGTCGATCGCCTTCACCAGCAACTCGCGGAATTCCGGCGTGCCGATCGGCATTTGCAACAGCACCGCGGCCGGCGATTTGTCCGTCACCAGCGAGGCGAAGCGGTTCGAGCCGGGCTTGATGTCGGCCAGTTCCTTCGCGTAGGTCGTGCCCTTCTTCGGCACCGCGTAGGACTCCATCGCCACCTCGGCGGTCTTCGCGTCGAACACGAGGCGGAAGCCGGACTCCTCGGTGTCCTTCATGCTCGCGCTCATGCGCTTCGACATGGCCGCGTAGCTCTCCAGGAAGCCGGCCATCCAGGTCATCCGCATGGCCCCGTCGGGCGGGGCGTCCTTCAGCTTGGCGATCAAGTCGTCGAACTGCTGCGACTGCTGCTTGAGCATTTCCTCCGGGTAGCGGTCGGCCATGAACCGCACCAGCATCAGGCCGGGGTCGTTGGCCTTCACCAGGTCGGCGACGGAAATGAGCGCGGTCGGTTCGAGTTGGTCGTCCTTCGCGTTGATGCCGACGTAGACGTACCCCTCGTGGAAGCGTGCCCGCAGGGTGATCGGGTAGTTGGCGTCGGGGGTTTCTACCGCGTACAGCCCCTTCTTGCCGTCGATCGGTTTGAGGGTCAGTCCGCCGTCCGGCACGAACCGTTGGAGGAAGTCCTTGAACTCGGCCTCGGTCGTCACCGGGAGGGCGATCACGCCGGAAATTTCCTTGTAATCCTCCGGCCCCTGGAGCGGCTTGTTGGGCAGGAAGACGTACCCGGCTACTGGCTTCTTGGTGTCGACGCCGGCCCAGCCCTTCTCGCCGAGCTTGCCGGTGATGACGTTATCCATGACGCCGACGATGCCATCGCCGCCGACGAGCTTGACCATGCCGCGAACGTCGGCCAGGAACTTGTCGACCGGGGCGACCTGGAAGACGATGGGCGGGCCGTTGCTCTTGCCGCCGGCCGGGGCCGGGGCGGCACGCCCGGCCAGGGGTAGGGCAGTCACGAACAGGGCCACGAGTAGCAACCGGAGTCGCATGGGTGATCTCCACAAATGTGCGGGCGTGCGGGCATCATAGCCCGGAGGGGGGGACTGACAATGCGGAAGTCCGCTTCCCCCGCCCCCGGCTGTTCGTATATTATCCCGACACCCTCAATCGTTCTCGTCCGCGGAGATGCTTTATGCAATGCGTTAGCCGACTGATTTTCGGATGTCTCGTCCTCGTCGGTCTGGTGACCGCGGTGGTGGCCCAGGCCCCCCCAGCCGGCACGCCGCCCACCCCCACGCCAGCCCCGGCCGCCCCGGCGGCGACCACCGACCTGTTCCCGCTGAAGGCGGCGAGCAAGTGGAAGTACAAGCTCGGTGACGGCCAGGAAGTGGAAATCCGCGTCGATAGCGTGAAGGACGGCGAGGCGAATCTGTCCACGCTGGTGCAGGGCCGGGCCGTGGCGAAGGAAACCGTGAAGGTGCAAGCCGACGGCGTGTACCGCACGAAGATCAACGATAGCCCGATCACGCCGCCGGTGAAGATTCTGGCCCTGCCGGCCAAGAAGGACGCCACCTGGACGGTGGACTCGAAGGTGCAAGAGCAGGCGCTGAAGGGCAAGTACACGATCAAGGACGAAAAAGAAAAGATCAAGACGAAGGACGGCAAGGAATACGAGGCGGTGGTGGTGGACGCCCCGGAACTGGACGTGGCCGGCCAGAAGACGAGCGTGAAGACGTGGTACGCCCCCGGCAAGGGCATGGTGAAACTCAGCTACGTCATCAACAACTACGAAGCGACGATCGAACTCGTCGAGTATATCGAAGGCAAGTAACGCTCAACACAGCGAGTTTTGAGCCGCGGAGCGGCGGCAGTCGTTAGCCAGGGGCGTAAGCCCCTGGTCGATCTACCCAGAGACAAGCCCCGAAGGGGCGGCAGATTCTGTCGCCCCTCCGGGGCTTGTTGCGTGGGGTGACGGGTTCCAGGGGTTGCGCTTCGCTCCACCCCTGGCTAACGACTGCCGCCGCTCTGCGGCTCAAAACTCACTTTTATCGGCCATCGCGGGCGACTCCGAGCTTGGTTGCCATCTGGTCGATCAGTCGCCGAAACCCGCCGACGTTCGCCTCGGCGGCGGCCAACTGTGCCGGCGTCGGCTCCGGGAATAAAAGCATGGCCGTTTTAAGTAGTCGGTCCCGTTGAAGCTTGACGTCGGCCAACTCTCGCCGCAGTTCCGCCAATTGCGATTCATATTCTTCCGCACTCATCATCCATCCTCCGAGGGAACCTGCCCTCATCTTAACCGCACGCCCCTACCCCGCGATAGCCCGCCGGGAATTCTTCAACCTGTGCCGGTTCTCCGGTCGATGACGATTGTCGAGACTGTGTCGGGCGGACGCGGTCCGCCGTTCGTGCAGGAGAACCTTGGATGACGACCCAACGCATCACCACGCAAGCCCTCGCGGCCCTCACCCTCCTGACCGGCCTCGGCGTCGGACGTGCCCTCGCCCTGCCGCCGATGCCAAAGCCTGAAGAGATGGCCGCCGTCACGCCGAAGACCGCCGGCGCGGCCACGCCGCTGACACCGGCCGACGCTGCCCGTATGCGCGTCACCCCGTACCCGAACGAAAAACAGCCCGTCGGCTACGTCCTCACCGATGCCAACAACCGCACCGTCCGGCGATTCCTCGCCGTCGGGGCGCAGACTTACAACATCTTGTCCTTCTACCAGAACGGGCAGGAAGTCTACCGCGAGACCGATGTGCCCGGCGGCAAGCAGTTCCGCTGGCTCGGCACCAACGGCAGCCGCGTCGGTGTCGATACCGACGGCAACGGCACCGTGGACGTGTGGGAAGCCATCTCGCCGGAAGAAGTCAGCCGCGAAGTCTTCGACGCGATCCTGAAGAAGGACGCCGCGAAGCTCCAGGCTCTCGTCGTCACGGCGAAGGACCTGCAAGCCATCGGCCTGCCGCCCGCCCAGGCGCAGGCGATGGCCGCCCGATCCGCGAAGGCCGTCGAGAAGCTGCAACAGACGGCCGACGCCCTGAAGCTGACCGACAAGGCGAAATGGGTTCACGTCGAGTTGTGGACCCCCGAGACGGTTCCGGCCGACGAGTTTCAGGGCCGCACCGACCTCGTCCGGCATCGCAACGCCGGCGTGCTCGTGGACAAGGGCACGGACAACCAGGCCGTCACGTTCCAACTGGGCGAACTCGTTCAGGTCGGCCGCGTGTGGAAGCTCGTGGACGGCCCATCGCCCGGCACGCCGTCGCCGAACGATGCCGGAGCGTCCGGCCCAACCATCGACATTCCGCCTGCGGTGCAGGAGCTTCTGAAGAAGCTCGAAGCTCTCCCCCCCGTCGCTTACGGCACGGCCGGGTACGGCAAGTTCCAGATGGAGCGGGCCGCGATCCTCAACGAGGTCGCCACCAAGCTGCAAGGGCACCCGTCGCAGGAGATGTTCCTGAAGCAACTGCTCGACGCCTACGTGGCGGCCGCGGAAGCCGGCGAGGCCGAGGGCGGCAAGCGGCTCGTCGCCTGGCGGGATCAGATCGAGAAAGTGGCGAAGGGGTCGCCGATCGCCGGCTTCGCCACCTTCCGCGTCCTCGGGCTGGACTACTCCACGAGGCTGACCGCCACCGGCGGCAAGCCGAAGGAGATCGAAGACGTTCAGGCGTGGTGGCGGGAGTCGCTGGCCAGCTTTATCAAGACCTATTCGGCGAGCGACGAGACGCCGGAGGCCCACTACCGGCTGGCCCTGGCGGAAGAGTCTCGCGGCAAGAAGGGCGAGGACGAGGCGAAGGCCCAGTACAACGCCATCGTCAAGAACTTCCCGGCCCACCAACTTGCCGCGCAGGCGGCCGGGTCGATCCGCCGCCTGGACAGCGAGGGCAAGCCGATCGAACTGGCCGGC
>JBBQCQ010000393.1:0-4701 GCA_038318835.1 Gemmatales bacterium
CTCGTCTGCACGACGGCTTCGCCTTCGAGGACAACCAGGAATGGTTCGCTCGTCGGCTCGGGTGGGGCGGCCGGGGCTGACGGTGGTTCCGGCGTGTTAATTAGTTTTGTTGCGGCGGTGGGCTGGACGGTGAAGATTTCGCGGCAGTCCGGGTTTGGGCACCGCATCGACTTGCCGATCAGGTCGGGCTGGAGGGTGAACTGACTCTCGCAATGTGGGCATTCGACGACAATCGCCACGGCGGACCCCCGACCTCGGAACGGCTGGACGTGAGTGTTCCCTCAAGGGCCAGTGTACGCGAAAATCGCGGCCGGCGGAACCGCGGTCACTTTGCGGCGTG
Source organism: Gemmatales bacterium (assembly GCA_038318835.1). Taxonomy (GTDB): domain Bacteria; phylum Planctomycetota; class Planctomycetia; order Gemmatales; family Gemmataceae; genus Limnoglobus. The sequence continues at coordinate 341 of JBBQCQ010000393.1, forward strand.
GGCCGTGGCCGGCGTGGCGGCCTTCACCAGACCCCAGACGAGTTGCGGGTAGATGCCGATGACGAGCGTGCCGACGGTACACAGCACGGCCGCGAGCAGCGGCCCCTTGCCGCGCGGGCGAACCGCCGGCCGCATGGGGCTGCGGAGGTAGATGACGTTCAAAACGCGGAGGTAATAGACGGCCCCGATGGCGGCGTTCACAGCAGCTATGATGGTCAGCGTCTTGTAGGCGTTGCCCATGCCGGTGTCGGTCGGGGCATCGTAGAGGCCGAGGAACAGCCAGAACTTCCCCATGAAGCCGGCGGTCAACGGGATGCCGATGAGGCTGAGCAGGGCCACGAACAACAGGCCGGCGGCGAGCGGGTTGGTCTGATGCAGGCCGGCCAGGTCATCGACCGATTCTGTTGGCTGGTCGGCACTGTTCAGGTACGCAAGTACGGCGAAGACGCCGAGCGTCATGAGGGCGTAGCCGACGAGGTAGAAGACGAGGCCGTCGTACCCGGTGATGTACCGGGGCAGGCCGGCGTCGGTCGGGCCGGCATAGGCGGAGGCCGTCACGAGGCCCAGCAGCATGTACCCCGCGTGCGCGACGCCGGAGTAGGCGAGGATGCGCTTCAGGTTGTCTTGCAAGAGGGCCATGACGTTGCCGAGGGTCATGGTGGCGGCGGCCAACACCCAGAGCATCAGCGGCACCTGCGTGCGATTCGGGAAGGGCAGGTCGTTCAACGTACCGTGTTCGATGCCGAGCAGACGGGCGAGAGCGAGGAAGCCGGCGACCTTCGGCAGCACCGCGAGCTGCGCGACGACGGCCGTCGGCCCGCCCTGATACACGTCTGGGGCGTAGTAGTGGAACGGTACGGCCGTGATGCGGAAGCCGAGTCCGGCGACGACGAGCACCATCGCGAAGACCGCGAGCGGCGAGACGACTTCCTTGTTCGCGGCCGTTAGCACACCGGTGATAGCGGACAGGTTCGTCGAGCCGGCGAGACCGAACAGATAGCTGAACCCGAAGAGCATGATCGCCGACGACAGGATGCTGAGCAGGAAGTACTTCGCCGCCGCTTCTTGTCCGGCCTTCCCGCGGTGTGCCAGGTAGAGCAGCACGTAAGTCGGCACGCTAATCATTTCGAGCGCGAGGTATAGCGTAACCAGGTCGTTGGACCGGGCCACCAGCGACGTGCCCGCGATGGCGATGAGCAGGCACGCGAGGTAGTCGGCCGCGATCTCGCGAGTGGCTTCCTTCGTGCTCACGAGCACCAGCACGAGGCCGGCGAGGAGCGTGAGGTAACGGATGAACGTAGCGGTGGCACTCGGCAGGATCGGATAGTACGCCTCGGCGTTGGCCTTCAGCCCGTCGTGGACGGTCATCTCCCACGGTTGCAGAACGATGGCAGCCGCGAATGCTCCGATTAGCCCCAGCACGGCCAGGGCAGTGTGCAGGAACCGGCTCGACGTGAACAGCCCCAGCACGAATAGCACACACGCGACGCCGACGAGCACGATCTCGGGTACGACGAGTTTGAACACGCCGGTCAGGGCTTCGATTCGGGTTCCGTCGAGCAACGGGTTCACGTCGGGTCGTCCTCTTCTTGTAGGGTGGTGCCGAATCTTCGAGGCCCACCGTCTTCGCTCGGGTGGTTGGCCTCGGAATGCCTCGGCACCACCCTACCTTTTAGTGGCCCGGCTGTTCGGCCGGCGGGGCTTGTGCGAGTTCGGCGTACGGGTGCAGGCGCTGGCGGGCACGGTCCACAAGGCTGGATACCCGTTGCACGTCGGGCGAAACCACGTCCAACAGCGGTTGCGGGAACAGGCCGAGGGCCAGGCACAAAGCCGCGAGCGAGGCCAGCGGGATAAACTCCCGGCCGGTCACATCTTGGGGGACGGCGTCGGCTTCGCCCGCGGTCGGCGGCTCGATGAGCGGCCCGAAGAACACCCGGCGGAGCATCGTGAACAGATACCACGAGGAGAGCATCACCCCGGACGCGGCCACGAGGGCTAGCCCCCAACCGGCCAGCTTCATGTTCCGCGGGTCGAACAGGCCGGCGAGCATGAGCATCTCGCTGACAAAGTTGTTCAACCCCGGCAGGCCGACGTTCGCGAGGACAATGACGATGGTCAGGAACGTGAACCGCGGGTACTTCGCCCAGAGTCCGCCGTACTGGTTCGCGTCCAGCGTGCGATACCGGCGGGCGAGGAACGACAGCAGCGCGACCATCGCCCCGGCCGTCAGCCCGTGATTGACCATGTGCAGCATCGCGCCCGACAACCCCTCCGGGTTCATGGCGAACAGGCCGATGACCAGGAAGCCCAGGTGCGAGACGCTACTATACGCGGCGAGCAAACGCAGGTCGCGTTGGGCGAACGCACACAGGGCGGCGTACACGATTCCGATGGCCCCCAGCACGCCGAACCACGGCAGGCCGTACTGCACGCACGCCTCCGGGACGAGCGGGATCACAACCCGCAGGATGCCGAACGTGCCGAGCTTGGCGAGCACGGCCGAGAAGACCATCGTCACTGGCAAGGGAGATTCGGAGTACGTCGCCGGCAGCCACGTGTGGAACGGCACGATCGGTACCTTCACGGCGAACCCGGCCATGAGTGCCAGGAACAGCCAGAACTGCGCCGTCTTCCGCTCCCGCTGCTTGTCCTTCGCGTCGGCCAGCTCCCGCTCGCGGTCGGCTCGCTGGTTCGGCGTGGCCTTCGCCAGACGGGCCTCGGCCTGTTCGACCGCATAGTGGGTCATCGAGTCCCACATGCTGACGTTCTTCATCAGCACCGGAATCGAGAACGTGATCGGGCCCGGTCGGCCGACGGTGTATGGCCCGTCCTGGTCGCGGAGGTTCGCCACCGCCTGGTGCGTCGGCTCGTAGTAGAACGGCTGGCCCGAGGTCGGGTGAAGCGGAATCGGGTTCGTGAGGACCACGCCGATGATGCCGACGAGGGTCAGCAGACTACCGAACAACGTGTAGAGCACGAACTTCCGGGCCGCGTCGCGAGGGGCGCTGCCAGTGCCCCACTGGCCGATCAGGAAGAACGCGGGCACCAGAGTGAGTTCGAAGAAGACGTAGAACAGGAGCACGTCGAACGAGACGAACGCCCCGGTGACGGCCGTTTGCAGGGCGAACAGCCAGCCATAGTATGCGGCCGGCCGCGTGCGGACCGTGTCCCACGAGACGAGGACGGCGAAGAAGAACATCAGACTCGTCAGGCCGACGAGCAGCACGTTCAAGCCGTCCAGGCCGATGAAGAAGTAGACGGCCGGCGACTTCGGATCGGGCGTCAGCGATACAAGTTTCCAGGTGGTGCTGTACGTGAAGGTCTGGTAGTCGGTCGTCAGGCCGGGGTCGCCGGGTACGGCTTTCGGCTGAAAGTTCAGCGACAGGTTTTGCCCCACTCGCGGCTCTTCGGTCACGAAGCCTGAATAAAGCGCGATCAGACCGATCGTCAGGATCAGGTGCAGGGCCGAGGCGTACACGGCCAGGCGGCGGGGCAACCGCACGTTCGCCCGGCCGGCGGTCGCGATCAGGCCGGCGGCCACCAGCGGCGCGGCAAGCACGACCAGCAGCAGCAGACCGAGGACAGTGTTGAGGTTCATGGGCACGCCCGACTCGCTCTCAGCGGGAAACTTTGAAGACAATCACCAACACGACGGCTGTCAGCCCCAGGACCATCCCGAGCGCGTAGAACTGGACCAGCCCGTTCTGGAGCGGCCGGAGCAGAGCCGCCAGGAACCGGGGCACGCCAGCCACGACGGTCGAGAATGAGTCGAGGCCGCGGTCGAACTGGCGGCTGCCGGTCGCGGCCACCTCGGCCGGCGTGACGACGAGGCCGTGATAAATCTCGTCCACGTACCCTTTGTTGAGCGACATCGCGTGCAGCGGTTCGGCGATCGGCGGCAGGGCCGGCATTTGCCCCTTGCGGTACAACGCGAACGCCAGGCCCAACCCCGCGACCGCGGCGGCCGTGCCGACACCGGCGATCAGCCAGTTGAAGTGCGGCTGCGACTGCGACCGGACGTTGTGTTCGCGTTCGTAGGTGCGGTTCGCCTGCTGCACGGCCGGTGTGGACGCCAGAAACTTACTGAACCCGTGGTGCGTCAGCGGTTCCACCAACCCGACGACGAGCGCGCCGACGGCGAGCACGATCAGCGGCAGGCGCATGACGCGCGGCGACTCGTGGGCGTGGTGCCCGGCTTCCTCCGGCACGCGGGTTTCGCCCCAGAAGGTCAGGAAATACGCGCGGAAGGTGTAGAACGCCGTCATCCCGGCCGTGAGGACGGCCACACCGAACACGCCGAGATACAAGCTGCGGTGGGACAGGCCGTGTTCCCCCGCGTGATCGAGAGCATCGAGAATCTG
>JBBQCQ010000394.1:0-4698 GCA_038318835.1 Gemmatales bacterium
CTTAATATGAGGATGACGGGAGATGGTACACACGGTCGGTGAAAGGGAAGAAGACATCTCACGCAAAGCCGCAAAGAAGTCAGGAGAGAAACCGAATTGAGTTCAGTTCAGAAGAAGGAAAAGAACGTCTTCTTTGCCTTCTCTTCTTTGCGCCTTTGCGGCTTTGCGTGAGACTCTTCGATACTTCTTCACCGACCGACGGCTGCCTCGATCCAGCCGCCGCCGAGGACGCGAGTGCCCTCGTAGAACGTGACCGCCTGCCCCGGCGTGACCGCCGCCTGCGGTTCGGCGAACGTCACGTCGGCCCCGCCTTCCGGCGTCGCGACGACCGTGGCCGGACTGCCGGCGTGCCGGTAGCGGATCTTCGCCGTCACCGCGAGCGGTTCCGCCGGCGGCTCGGTCAGCCAGTTGATGCGCGACGCCACGAGGCCCCCCGCGAGCAGTTCCGCTTCTTCACCGACGACAACAGTGTTCGTGTCCGGCACAATCTCCAACACGAACCGCTTCTTGCCGCCGCCGCCGACACCCAGACCCTTTCGTTGGCCGATCGTGAAGCGGTCGATGCCGTCGTGCTCGCCCAGCACGGTGCCGTCGGACTCGACGACCACGCCTGCCTTCTGCGCCTCCGGCCGACGACGGCGCACCACATCCACATGGTTGCCGCTCGGCACGAAACAAATCTCTACGCTATCCGGCTTCGTCGCCACCCCCTGCAACCCCGCCTCGGCGGCGATCTCGCGAATCTGCGGCTTCAAGTACCCGCCGACCGGGAACAGGAGGTGGTCCAACACTTCGCGCTGGATGCCGTGCAGGACGTAGCTTTGATCCTTGTCGGGGTCCACGCCCTTGTGCAGTTCGTTACGGCCGTCGGCCCCCTTGAACACCTGCGCGTAGTGGCCGGTGGCGATGAAGTCCGCCCCGAGTTGCTTCCCGAACTTCCAGAGTTGGCCGAACTTCAACCAGTTGTTGCACACCACGCACGGGTTCGGCGTGCGGCCCTTCAGGTACTCGTCGGCGAAGTAGTCGATGATCTGGTTGAACTCGGCCTCGAAGTCGAGCGCGTAGAACGGAATGTCCAGGCGGTCCGCCACCCGGCGGGCGTCGCCGGCGTCGATGGCCGAGCAGCAGCCCTTCTTGTTCTCGCGGCGGTGGTCGGGTTCTTCGGTGTGCGTGCCGGTGCGCATGAACAGGCCGAGCACATCGTACCCTTGCCGCTTCAGCAGCACGGCCGACGCCGAACTGTCCACCCCGCCGCTCATCGCCAATACGACCCGCGCCGCCATCCGGTGTACTCCTCGCGTGCGAAACATTCATTGTAGGGAGCAGGAAGAACGGGTTGAAGGTTCGCACATCTACCCCGGCGCTTTCAGCGATTCCACCTCGGGCAGGTCCTTCAGCGTGTTCAGGCCGAACGCCTGGAGGAATTGTTTCGTCGTGCCGTACAACTGCGGACGGCCGAGCGAGTCGTGGCGGCCGGCGATCCGCACCAGGCCCTTCTCCATCAGGAGGCGGATTAACTCGGTGCAGTTCACGCCGCGAATCTTCTCGATCTCCGCCCGCATGATCGGCTGCTTGTAGGCGATCACCGCGAGCGTTTCCAGGCCGGCCGCGGTCAATCGCACGTCGTGGCCGGTTCGTCGCAGGCGCACCAGCCACGGGTGATAGTTCGCCCGCGTCAGCAGTTGGAAGCCGCCCGCGAGTTCCACCACCTGAAACGGCGTCTCGTCGGCGTCGTACAGATCGCGCAGCCGCTGCACGAGTTTGCGTGCCTCGCCGGCGTCCTGCAACTCGGCGGCTTCCGCAATACGGCGAGCGACGAGCGGTTCGTCGGCGAGCATCAGCGCCGCCTCGACGCGGGCGAGTTTCGGGTCGCGGCCGAACGGGTCAGCCGGAGCCGGGTCCGTGGCCGCAGGTTGCCCGAGCAGCACGCGGACGGCCGCCGGCGGGCGGGCGTTCCCCGGTCGGCCCGTGTACGGCCGGGCGGTCGCGGGGCCGCGAAAGTGTGTACGGGTGCGCATCGTGCCTCCAGCCGTTCAGTATGGCGTGCGGTCGGGCCTTCGGGTAGATTCACGCCGGTTCATTCATGCCCTCGTCCAACGGATTTACCCAATGAGTCTTGCGACCGAATTCAAGTCCTTCATTATGCGCGGCAACGTCGTCGATCTCGCGGTCGGTGTGGTGATCGGGGCCGCGTTCAGCAAGATCGTCTCGACGGTCGTGGACAAGGTTTTCATGCCGATCATCGGCCTGATGACCGGCGGGTACGACGTGTCCCAGCTCACGGTCGGGTACAAAGACGCTCAGATCGGCGTCGGGGCCGTCGCCCAAACGATCATCGACTTCGTCATCGTCGGGGCGTGCCTGTTCGCTGTCGTCAAAGTCATGAACCGCATGAAGAAGAAGGAAGTGGCCGCCCCCACGGAGCTAACGCTGAGCGAAAAGCTGCTCACGGAAATCCGCGACGAGATGAAGAAGAACCCGCCCGGCCCGCCGCCCGTATGATGAGGCAGGTTCGTGCTTCTCCGTGAGGTTCTCGCCCCATGCTCCGCGAGGAACAGATCGACATCCGCCGGCAGCGGGCGAAGGCCACCCGGTTCGTCATCGAGAACCTCACGAAGAAGCGCGTCTTCTCCGAATACCGCGTCACCAACCCCGAGAGCAAGGGGCAGTACACTGTCACCGTCCACGGGTTCGACGTGGGCGACAATTCCTGCACTTGCCCAGACTTCAAATCGAACACCCTCGGCACCTGCAAGCACATCGAAGCCGTCCTCGAAGAACTCAAGGACGACCTGCCGGCCCACCTGCAAAAGAAGAAGGCCACGTTCACCCGGCCGGAAGTCTACCTGAACTATGGGGACCCGCTCCGCGTCGGCGTCCACCTGCCGGCCCGCCATTCGGACAAGCTCGGCCAACTCGCGAAACGCTTCTTCGACGACAAGGGACTGTGGCACGGCAAGGGCCGCTTCGAGGACCTCATCCCCGAGATTCAGCGGGTGCCGGAGGAAGTCACCGTCCTATCGGACGCGATGGAGTACATCGAGCGGGAAGTCGAACAGGCCGACATGCTGTTGAAGGAACGGCAGTGGCTGGAAGAACTCGGCGACGGCAAGCTCGACTGGCAACCGCTGCACGTGCCGCTGTACGACTACCAGATGCGCGGGGCGATCTTCCTCGCGTGCCGGGGCCGCAGCATCCTCGGCGACGACATGGGCCTCGGCAAGACCGCTCAGACGCTCGCCGCCGTCGAGATTCTGGTGCGCGAGCGGAACATCAGCCGCGTGCTGGTGATTGCTCCGTCGTCGGTGAAGTACCAGTGGGCGACCGAGATTCAGAAGTTCACCAGCCGCGCCGTGCAGACCATCGACGGTAGCCCAGAGGTTCGGCAGACGCAGTACCTCGAACCGACCTTCTACCGCCTCGTCAACTACGAGCAAGTCGTGCGGGACCGCGACGCGATCAACGCCTGGAAGCCGGACGTGGTCGTCCTCGACGAGGCGCAGCGGATCAAGAACTGGGAGTCGAAGACCTCGAAGGAAGTGAAGAAGCTCAAGAGCCAGTACGCGATGGTACTGACCGGCACGCCGCTGGAGAACCGCCTGGAGGAACTCTTCAGCATCGTGCAGTTCGTGGACGAACGCCGCTTCGGCCCGGCCTTCCAATTTCTGAACGATCACCGCATCCTGGACGCCGACGGCAACCTGAAGGGCTACCGCAACCTCGACACGATCCGCGAGAAGCTCGAACCGATCTTCCTCCGCCGCACGCGGGCCGAGGTGCTCACGCAGCTACCGGGGCGGACGGACAACATCGTGTTCGTCGAACTCAGCGACGCTCAACGGCAGCCCTACGAAGACCAGAAGGCGATGCTCGCCCGGCTGATGCAGAAGGGCTACCTGACCGACGTGGACCGCAAGCGGATTCTCGCGTGCATCGTGAACATGCGGACGGTCTGCGACAGCACGTTCCTGTTCGACAAGGAAACGCACGTCTCGCCGAAGCTCGACGAACTCGCGGTGCTGCTGCCCGAACTGCTGGAGCAGGACGAACACAAGCTCGTGATCTTCAGCCAGTGGGAAACGATGGTGCAGGAGACGGCCGACCTGCTCAAGTCGCTCGACATCGGGTACGTGCTGCTCCACGGCGGCCTGCCCGGCAAGGATCGGCAGGCGGTGCTGAAGAAGTTCCAAACCGACGCGGAGTGCCGGGTATTCCTCAGCACCGACGCGGGCGGCACCGGGTTGAACCTGCAAATCGCCGACACGGTGGTGAACCTGGAATTGCCGTGGAACCCAGCCGTGCTGGAACAGCGCATCGCCCGCGTTCACCGCATGGGCCAGAGCCGGCCGGTGCGCGTGGTGAACCTCGTCACCCGCGGCACGATCGAGGAGCGAGTCCTGCGAACGCTGGAGCAGAAGCAGAACCTGTTCGCCGGCATTTTCGACGGCGACGACGACGAGGTGACGTTCACGAACCTGGCCAGCGGCACGCTGATGAAGGCCGTCCGCGACCTGCTGACGGAACCGAAAGCCGGCGGCGAAGCCGTGGCCGTGCGAGCGACCGTGCCCAGCGGCGGGGCCGATGTCTGGCGGGCGGCGGCGGCGTTCCTCGAATCGCTGGCCGTGAGCGAGGCCGAACCGCCGGACGACGTGAGCGAGTTGGTGCGGGCCGCGCTCCAGAAGTTGCGAACGCGGCTAG
>JBBQCQ010000395.1:0-4695 GCA_038318835.1 Gemmatales bacterium
GGCAAGAACCTCGACGGGTGGTCGCCCAAAATTAAGGGGTTCGAGTTCGGCGACAACCACGCCGACACGTTCCGAGTCGTCGATGGTGTCATTCAAGTGAACTACGACAAGTGGACGAAGTTCGACGAGAACTACGGCCACCTCTTCTACAAGGAGAAGCTCTCGAACTACCGCCTTCGGATCGAGTATCGGTTCGTCGGCAAGCAAGTGGCCGGCGGCCCCGGCTGGGCACAACGGAACAGCGGCGTAATGCTGCACTGCCAGGACCCGAAGTCGATGGGCAAGGATCAACTCTTCCCGGTCTCCATCGAAGCTCAATTCCTGGGCGGCCTCGGCAAGGGTGAACGCCCCACCTGTAGCATGTGTTCGCCCGGCACGAACGTGGTCATGAACGGCAAGCTCATCACCCAGCACTGTGTCACGTCGAAGTCGAAGACACACCACGGCGACGAATGGGTGACGATCGAAGTCGAAGTTCACGGCTCGGGCAAGATCAAGCACATCGTGGACGGCCAAACCGTGATCGAGTACGAGCAACCGCAACTCGACCCGAAGGACGCCGACGGCCGCAAGCTCATCAAGGACGAGAAGAACCTGCTGATCTCCGAAGGCTACATCTCGCTGCAAGCCGAGAGCGCGCCGGTCGAGTTTCGCAAGGTCGAGCTTCAGATGCTGCCGAAGTAAGCGATGTCGGTCCCACCTACGAGGGTTGTCATGCGACCCGTCCTCTTCTTGCTGCTCGCAATCACGCCTGCCGCCTCGGCGGCCGAGGCGGTGGACTACCTCCGCGACGTGAAGCCGATCCTCCGCGAGCGGTGCTTCGCCTGTCATGGGGGACTCGCGCAGAAGGGCAAGCTCCGCCTCGACAGCGGCAAGCACATCCTCGGTGGCGGCGTGATCGTGCCGAAGAAGGGACTCGAAAGCACGCTCATGGAGCGAGTGACGGCCGCGGACGAGGCCGAGCGAATGCCGCCCGAAGGTCAGCCGCTGACGGCCGAGCAGATCGGGAAACTGAAGGCGTGGATCGACGCAGGCGCGACCTTCCCAGCCGACGAACAGGCCGAAGCCGACCCGACCGACCACTGGGCTTTCCGCAAGCCGACGAAGCCGACCGTGCCGGCGGGCCGGAACCCCGTCGATCATTTTATCGCGGACGCTTGGACGCGGCACGGGCTGAAACCCCAGCCGCCGGCCGATGCGAAGATTTTCCTGCGGCGGCTCTCCCTCGATCTCACTGGCCTGCCGCCGACCGCGGAGCAGATTGCCGCGTTCGAGCGTGACCCGTCCGAGAAGGCTTACGCGGCGGTCGTCGATCAACTCCTCGCGTCACCGCAGTATGGCGAGCGGTGGGGCCGGCACTTCCTCGACGTGTGGCGGTACTCCGACTGGTGGGGCCTCGGCGCGGAAGTGCGGAACAGCCAGAAGCACATGTGGCACTGGCGGGACTGGACCATCGAGTCGTTCAATGCCGACAAGGGGTACGACGCGATGATCCGCGAGATGCTCGCGGCCGACGAACTGTACCCGACCGACCTGGAGAAACTCCGCGCGAGCGGTTTCCTGGCCCGGCAGTACTTCCGGTTCAACCGCAACAGTTGGATGGAAGAGACGGTCGAACACACGGCGAAGGCATTCCTCGGACTGACCTGGAATTGTGCCCGCTGCCACGATCACAAATACGACCCGATCACGCAGGCCGACTACTACCGCTTCCGCGCGTTCTTCGAGCCGTATCAGATTCGCACCGACATGCTGCCGGGCACCACTGACTTCGAGAAGGACGGCCTGCCGCGGGCCTTCGACTGCAAACTCGACGCGCCGACATACCTGTTCACGCGCGGCGACGAGAAGCAACCCGTGAAGGACCGCCCGCTACCGCCGGGGCTGCCGAAGTTCCTCACTTTGGAAGTGAACATTCACGCGGTGAAGTTGCCCGCGGAGGCACACTCGCCGCAGTTGCGGCCGCACGTTTTGGCGAATGCTCTGAGCAGCGCGAAGGAAGACGAAGTGGGAGCAATTCGGGAGCGGGCCACCGCCGACCTGGCGAAGGCCACGGGCACGCCGGCGGAAGCGAAGGCTGCCGCCATTCGGGCTACCCTCGCCGAGAGAACACTAGCCGCCAAGCGGGCCGATCAGGCGTTACGGGTCGCTGAGGAGCAACTCGCGAAGACGGTCGGCATCCGCCGCATCGGCCCGGCGAAGAAAGTGTTTGCCGCCCAAGAAGCGAGCCGGAAGGCGTGCCTCGCGGCGGAGAAGCCGAGCGAGTCGTATACGCCGCTCCGTGGGTCGATCAAGACGCCGGAGTCGAACGTCGAGTCGGAGGCATCGCGGAACAAGCCGTTCCCGACGACAAGCACCGGCCGGCGCACCGCTCTGGCGAACGGGATCGCATCGAAGGATAACCCACTGACGGCCCGCGTGCTGGTCAACCACGTCTGGCTGCGGCACTTCGGCCGTCCGCTCGTCGCCAACGTCTTCGACTTCGGCCGCAAGGGCACGTCGCCGACGCACCCGGAACTGCTCGACTTCCTCGCGGTCGATTTCATGGAGCACGGCTGGTCGCTCAAACACCTGCACCGCACGATCGTCACCTCGCAAGCGTACCGGCTCGCATCGAGCAACGCCGGGGCCGACGTCGCAACAGTGAAGGCCGACCCCGACAACCGCTACGTCTGGCGTCAGAACTCGGTGCGTATGGACGCCCCGACGGTTCGTGACAGTCTGCTGTCACTCGCCGGCGACCTCGACGCCACCCGCGGCGGTGTGGCCGTGCCCGTGTCCAAGCAGGCCGCGAGCAAGCGGCGGAGCGTGTACTTCTTCCAGTCGCACAACGAGCACGACAAGTTCCTGACGACGTTCGACGACGCGAACGTGCTGGACTGCTACCGACGCACCGAGAGCATCGTGCCGCAACAGGCTCTCGCACTGTCGAACAGCACCTTCGCCTTGCAGCAGGGTGCCCGCATTGCGGGCCGCATCGCGGCGAAGACCGACGCCGAATTTCTGACGGCCGCGTTCGTCCTCATCCTGGGTTGCACGCCGACAGCCGAGGAGCGAACCGCGTGCGAATCTGCGATGGCCGAGTTTCGCACGCTCGCGGCCGGCACCGCCGACGAGAAGGCCAAGCGTGCCCGTGTGCTGCTCGTGCAGGCGCTGTTGAACCACAACGACTTCGTGACGATTCGGTAGAGGTTCCCCATGCACCGTCGGCACTTCCTTTCCGGCTTCGGCGGCCTCGCCCTCGCGGCGATGCTGCACCGCGACGCCCGCGGCGGCGGCAAGCCGCACTTCGCCCCGAAGGCAAAGTCGGTCATCTGGTTGTTCCTGAACGGCGGCATGAGCCACCTGGAAACCTTCGACCCGAAGCCGGAATTGACGAAGTACGCCGGTAAGAGCATCGGCCAGACGCCGTACAAGGACACGCAGAACCCGGAGAAACTCAACCTCGCTCGCGTCACGGTGGTAAATGACGCCAACGGCCAGCAGCGAAACGTGCTGTACCCTTTGCAGGTCGGGTTCAAGAAATATGGGAAGTCCGGGATCGACGTCAGCGACTGGCTGCCACACCTGGGCGAGTGTGCCGACGACCTGGCCGTCGTGCGTTCGATGTACACGACCGACGACAACCACGGCGCGCAAACGCAGTTCCACTCTGGCCGGCACATGCTCGATGGCGAGTTCCCGACGCTCGGCGCGTGGGTCCACTACGGCCTCGGCAGCCTGAACGACAACCTGCCGCAGTTCGTCAGCATGGGCAACCGCGAATACTGGAACCTAAAGGATGGCCACTACCTCGGCCCGGCCCACGACGCGGTGCCGGTGCGGGTCGATCCGAAGAACCCGCTCGACTACGGCAAGCCCGGCCTGCCGCTGACCGACGCCGAGCAGCGGGCGGGCTTCACGCTCGTGAACAAGCTGAACAAACTTCGTGAGGAGCAGTACCCGAACGACCCGGCCCTGGCCGCCCGCATCGCATCTTACGAACTCGCGTTCAAGATGCAGAAGTCGCTACCCGAGGTGCTCGACTTCGCGAAGGAATCGACCGAGACGAGGACACTGTACGGCCTCGATCAGCCAGCGACGCGAGACTTCGGCTCGCAGATGCTCGCGGCCCGCCGGTTGGTGGAACGCGGCGTGCGGTTTGTGCAGGTGCAGCACGGGGCGGGCGGGGCCGGCGTGTGGGACGCCCACGGCGGGCTGAAGGCGAACCATTCCAAGAACTGCACGGCGATCGACAAGCCGATCGCGGGGTTGATTCAAGACCTGAAGCGGACGGGCTTGCTGAAGGAGACGCTGGTGATTCTCGCCACCGAGTTCGGCCGCACGCCGGGCACGCAGGGTAGCGACGGCCGCGATCACCACATCTACGGCTTCAGCGTCGTCATGGCCGGCGGTGGACTGAAGGGCGGTATCGTCCACGGCAAGACCGACGAGATCGGCTTCCACGCGGTCGAAGATCGGCACTATGTCACCGACGTACACGCCACGATTATGCAGCAACTCGGCCTCGACTCGCGGAAGCTCGAACTGCCGAGCCGCAAGCGGCTGGAGATCGACCACGGCACGCCGATCCGGGCGATCATCGCGTGAAGTTGGGCGAAAGCCCAGGCACGGCCGTAGCTGGGCTTTCGCCCAACTTCATTCGTCGCTGTAAGGCCTGCGGAAGAAATACGACTCGTTCGCCGGCTGGTACGC
>JBBQCQ010000396.1:0-4679 GCA_038318835.1 Gemmatales bacterium
ATGGAGGTCGCGGGGAGAGGCAGGAGACGGCACACGGAGTGTGCCTACTACTATGTCCCGAGCATCTCCAGCAGCGTCGTCGCGGCCGCTTCCGCGAAGGCGGGGTCGTTGATGTGCAGGTCGTACTCGACGAGCAGGCTTGTCGGGTACACCCAGTTCCGCAGACTCTGGAAGAGTGCCGCGTCGGCGGTCGGGTTCCAGAACGGCTGGCCCTCGGCATCGATGGCCGACACGCCACGCAGCGGCAGCAGCACGCGGGTCGGGCCGCCGGCGGCGCACGCCTTCTCGGCGATCTCTTTGCCGAGCGCGTCCATCTCCTCGGGGGTCGTGCGCATCAGCGTGACGGTCGGGTTGTGTTGGTGGAACTGCCGCCCCTCGAACTTCGCCGGCACCATCTCCGGCGGGCCGAAGTTCACCATGTCGAGCGCCCCCACGGAAATCACCTGCGGCACCTTCTTCATGCCCGCGGCCGTCAGGCGGTCTCGCCCAGCCGGCATCACGCCGCCGACGAGGGTGTCGGCCAGTTCCGTCGTCGTGATGTCCAGCACGCCGGCGATGAGTCCATCGCGGATCAGGCCTTCCATCGTCCGACCGCCGGTGCCGGTGGCGTGGAAGACCAGCACTTCGTACCCGGCCGCTTCGAGAATGTTTCGCGCCTTCTCCACGCACGGCGTCGTCACGCCGAACATCGTCGCCGCGATCACAGGTTTGTTTTCACTCCGCACTCCGCGCTCCGCACTCCGCGCTCGAACCATTCCCGTCATTGCCTCGGCCGCGTTCGTAAGAATCAGGCGGCTGATGCGGTTGAGGCCGGCGAGATCGACGACGGAATAGAGCATCATCACGTCGCGGGTGCCGACGTAGGGCTGAACGTCGCCGCTGGCGAGGGTGCTGACCATGATCTTCGGCACGCCGACCGGCAGTGCCCGCATGGCGGCGGTGGCGATGGTCGTGCCGGCCGACCCGCCGAGGCCGAGGATGCCGTCGATCTGGTTCGCGGCGAACAGCTCCGCGGCGAGTTTAGCCGCCCCCTTCGCTGCGAATTCCACGGCCTTGCCGCGGTCGCCGGCCGCCTTCACGGCCTGCCACGTCATGCCGGCGGCGCGGAAGACCTGCTCTCGCGGCAACTCGGCGGTGAACGCCGGCGGGCCGATCACGCCGGCATCGAGGGTGAGCGTCGGCACGTTCGCGGCTGTCAGGCGGTCCCGGACGAAGGCGACTTCGGTGCCCTTCGTGTCGAGGGTTCCGACGAGCAGGACGGGCATTTTTCGCACTCCGGGCCGGCACGCGGGGGAATCGGTGCTATGTTACGCGCATCCCCGAGGGCGGCCCGATGTCCACGCGCAAAACGATCCTCGTCCACGGCGGCCTGACGGCCGTCGCCCTGGCCATCATCGGCACGTTCTTCGCGCAAATCGCCGGCATGTGGGTCGCCTCCCAGAACCCGGCCCGCCTGGACGCCGCCGCTCCGACAGCCGCCGAGGTGTCGCCGGGCGAAGTCAGTGCCGCCCTCGCGTGGCGGTTGCCGCTGACGATGGCCGTCATCGGCTTCGCGCTGGTGGCCGCGGCCGAGGGATTGCGGGCGGTGTGGAAGAAGCCCTTCGTGCCGGCGACGCCGACAACGACGACGGAAGTCGAGATGCAGCTGATGCTGCGCGAGCTGGAAGCGCAACAACCTGTCGCGTGATCGTCGCCCCCGCGCTCCGCTCCGAAGACTCCGCGTCGCGGCTAAACATTCTCCTATCTTGTCGGCATGATCCCACGCGACGAAATCCTCGCCCGCCTTCGGGCACAAATTGCCGCCGGTCGGCCGATCGTCGGTGGCGGGGCCGGCACGGGTTTGTCGGCCAAGTGTGCCGAACTCGGCGGCCTCGACCTCATCATCATCTACAACTCCGGCCGGTTCCGCATGGCCGGCCGCGGGTCGCTCTCCGGCATGATGCCCTACGGCGACGCGAACCAGATCGTAATGGACATGGCCCGTGAGGTGCTGCCGATCGTGACGCACACGCCGGTGCTGGCCGGCGTGTGTGGCACCGACCCGTTCCGCCTCATGCCGCGATTCTTGCGCGACGTTCGCGATGCCGGGTTCAGCGGCGTGCAGAACTTCCCCACCGTCGGCCTCATCGACGGCACCTTCCGGCAGAACCTCGAAGAGACGGGCATGGGCTTCGACAAGGAAGTCGACATGATCGCCGCCGCCCACGAGTTGGACCTGCTGACGTGCCCCTACGTCTTCACCGAGGATGAAGCCGTCGCGATGGCGAAGGCCGGGGCCGATGTGCTCATCCCGCACATGGGCCTGACCACGAAGGGCACCATAGGCGCGAAGACGGCCGTGACGCTGGAGGAGAGTGCGAAGCGGGTGCAAGCGATGGCCGACGCGGCGAAGGCGGTGCGGCCGGACGTGCTGGTGCTCTGCCACGGCGGGCCGATTTCGGAACCCGCCGACGTGGCGTTCGTGTTGCAAAACACCAGCGGCATCGTCGGCTTCTTCGGCGCGAGCAGCATCGAGCGATTGCCGACCGAGGTGGCGATCACGGCGTGTGCGCGGGCGTTCAAGGGATTAAGTTTATCGTGAAGCGGGTCGTCCCGTTTTCAGGCCGAAGGCCTGGGATCGCTCCGCCCAGGGCATCGCCCTGGGTTACAACGACAACCGCCCGGCAGGCTGAAGGGCTGCGAGCGTGGGAGCGGTCGCTCGCAGCCCTTCAGCCTGCAAACCCGTTGGCCCCGGAACCCAGGGCGTTGCCCTGGGCGGAGGGCTGTCACCCCTTCGGGGTAAAAAACCGGGCATTGCTTACACCGCCCGGTTCTCGCGGAAGCGGTACTGCACGCCGGGCGGGACCGGCGGTTCGATCCAGTGCTTGATCTTCACCGTGTCGTTGCCGATCGGGAATTTCATCTCGTCGATCTGCGTTACCGGCACGATGCCGACGTTGCTGTTCGTCACGAAGATTTCCTGCGCGTCCTTCAACTGCGCCACCGGAATTTCCCGCTCGGTGATCGGCTGCGGCGAGTGGCTGATGAGCACCTGTCGCACCGTGCCAGGCAAGAGGCCGCCGTTCGCCTTCGGCGTTGCCCACCCGTCGGCGAACTTCAGGAAGATATTCGCGTGCGAGGCTTCCAACAGGTTGTTGTCCTCGTCCAACAAGAGCGCCGTGTCGAAGCCGTGGCGGTGGGCCATCTGGCCGATCTGCAACCGCGTCGCGTACTGGAACGTCTTCAGCGTCAGATACGCCTGCCCCTTTTGCACCGGGCTGCGGCACGTCTGCAACCGCAGCGATTCTAGCGGGGCCGGTTGCACGGCCGCACTCATCCAGACCATCCCCGGCTTCCCCGGTCGGCCGGCCGTCGCGTTCAATCGAATCACCACGTCCTGAGTCGTCAGCGACCGCACGTACTCGAACACCTGCTTGTCGGTGGGCAATCGCTCGGCCGGTAACTCGATGCCCAGCAGCGCGGCCGTCTGCCTCATACGGTCGATGTGCAACGGCCACAGCCACGGCACGCCGTTGACGGTCTTCGTGGACTCCCACACGCCACGGCCGAACAACAGGCCCGCGTCCGACGGGTCGATGTAGAACTGGTCCACGGACGTGGTTTTGCCGTCCACCCACAGAATGTGCAGGATGCGGACGAACTCCTGAACGATGGCCGGCGGAATCTCCGGCGGCACGTTCAGCCCGCGGTCCTTCAGCACGGCCACCGGGTCGCGGAGGAGTTGTTCCTTCAGCGTCGGCCCGGCCCAGGCGAAATTGTCGGGCGTAGTCATCTGATCCTCTTTTTCATTCGTGACAGGGTGTGAGGGTGACAGAGTGCGAGAGATAAAACCTCGTTGGTCTTTGACTCTCTCACCCTGTCACCCTCACACCCTGTCACGTCTTCATGGAATCGGCGTTGCCGCCGGTTGCGGTTCGATGGTCGCGGTCTTCTTCTCCGGCGACGGGGCGAACATCGCTTGCACCAACAGCACCCCGGCTCCGACCACGAGGCCGCAGTCGGCCACGTTAAAGACCGGCCACTCGTGATCGTTCCAGTACGGCTTGTAGAAGTGCAGGAAGTCGCGAACGCCGCCGAACACCACGCGGTCGTAGAAGTTGCCGAGCGTGCCGGCGATGACCAGTCCGAGCGCCATGCACAGCCAGCGGTCATACCGGGCTTGCCCGCGGCTGACCCACACGCCGATGGCCACGGCCGCCACCACGCAGACGACGGCGAAGATGCCGTTCGACAGCCCCTTGTGCTGCTGACCGATGCCGAACAGCGCGCCGTGGTTCACCCGCGGCATCACCGGGGCACTCCAGGTTTGCAGCGGGTTCTGCACGCTGCAATCGCACGGCGGCGTGCCGGGGTCGAACTCCGCTGTGAACTTGAACCAGCCGGGGATCAGGTCGTACTCGCCATGCACGACCTGACCGTCGTGAACGTAAGAGCGGAACGCCCCGCGGTCCGCGGCCTGTCCGCCGTTGTAGAGCCAACGGAACATGCCGTACTTCGTGCCGAGGTCGGCCGCCAGGCCGAACACGGCCAGCGACACGAAAAGCCAACGATAAGACCGATTCGCCGGTTGCATCCGCATGTCCTCACCCGTGGGGCCGCTTCGACCCATCCCTTCGCTATATCTTCCCGCCGACGGCGCAACAACCCCGAACGGCTGCGCCGACCGCATGGGTGGGGGT
>JBBQCQ010000397.1:0-4677 GCA_038318835.1 Gemmatales bacterium
CCGGCGGCACGGCGAGAATCTTGGCCGCGAGCAGGAGGAACACCAAGGCCCACGCGTAGAACAAGGCACGAAAGACGCGGTGCATGACAAACTCCGGTTCGGGCGAAGGGGGATTAGGGTCGCGGTTCGGTCGCGGTCGCGCCCGGCTCGTACCGCGAGTAGACGTACACCGGCACGGGCGAGTCGCCGAGGTGTTGGCGGATGAGCGGGAGAACTTTGCCCCACTCCAACCCGCCGACCCCGGTCGCGAGTTTCGGCAGGGCGAGGCCCGTGATCCGTCCCGTGTCGAGTTCGTGGCGGAGCCGCTTCAGGCAGTGGTTGACGGTCGCCTCGGTCGCCGGGCCGGGCATGCCGCCGCGGCCGTGCTCGTCCACCTGGGTGAGCAGGCAGAAGATGCGGACGCCGCCGGCCCCGCCCCACTCCCAGAGTTCGCCCGGCTTCGGGTGGCACTGGTGCGCGTAGTGACGGAAGTCCTTCGCCATCGCGGGGTACTGCTCCCGCAGGGCCAGGGCCAAACCGTGGTCGAAGTGGTCGCCGGCGGCAACGCCGTGGGCGATCGCCGGGGCCGAGGTCAGGAGGATGTCGCCGGCGACTTCGTGGATCATGGGTCTGCTCGCGTGAGGGTCGGATTCGGTCACTGGACGCGGACTTCGTCGCGGATGCACTCGGCGAGGTTGGCAAACTCGCGGCCGAGGAGGCCGAGTAGGTCGTCCAGGGTGACGATGCCGACGAGCCGATCATCGGCATCGACCACCGGCAGTCGCCGCACGTGCCGCTCCCGCATGTACTGCGTGGCGGCGAACACGTCGGTGTCTTCGGGCACGGCCAGGACGTGCTTGGTCATGACCTTTCCGACCGGCGTCTGGGTCGTGTGGCCGTTGAACCCGAGGGCCTCGGCCAGGTCGCGGTCGGTGAGGATGCCGACCGGCCGGCGGTGGTCTTCGATCACGACCGCGCCGACGTTGTGTTGGAACATCTGGGCCGCGACCGCCCCGAGGGTGGCCGTCGGGGTGGCGGTGATGGCCCCGCGGGTGAAGACCGAACTGAGCTTCATGGCTCGCCTCCGAACGTGCGGATGCACGACCGAAGGCAAGCCGCGTACCGAACTCGAACGTGTCGATTCCGTGGCGGATCGGCGGGGCCGAAGCCCAACGCGGGGCGGATTCGGCACACCGGGCCGGCTCGAGTGTCAGAAGTGGCACGCGGAATCGCAGCACGGGATTTCCGTGCGGGCCGGGCGCCCAATCGTGTGTCGTTCCCTCCCCGGACGGTCGGCGGCTCTTCCACCTTGGGCTGGTGGGGAAAGTGGACCGCGATATGCTTTCGATTGTTCTCAACGCCATCCGCATGGGCCGTCGCCGACTGCCATGAAACGAACGCTCCTTCACTGGCTCCGCCTTCCGGGCCGCTACTTCCGGCGTAGCCTGCCGCGGAGGATTCGGCGACTGATCCTCGTGCCGGTCGGGTTCGTCGTCGTCGGCACGGTCGGGTATCCGCTGATCGAGGGCGCCCCGTGGGGCCTGTTCGACGGCCTGTACATGACCGTCATCACGCTGACCACGGTCGGCTACGGCGAGATTCCCCAGCCGCTCTCGCCGCCGGGCCGGGCGTTCACGATGGTCCTGGCCCTCGGCGGCATCTTCACGCTCTTCTACGCCGCGACGGACGTGATCCGCAGCGCCGTCACCGGCGAACTCCGCGACCTCCTGGGACGGGAACGCATGGACGACCAGTTGAAGCACCTCGCCGGGCACACCGTCGTCTGCGGGTTCGGCCGGATGGGGCGGATCGTGTGCGACGAACTCGAACGACTCGGCCACCGGTTCGTCGTCATCGACCCGGCCGCCCCCGGCGGCGAGTGGGCGTACCGCCACGGTCTGCGGTTGCACGGTGACGCGGCCGAGGACGAGGTGTTGCGGAAGGCCGGGATCGAGCGGGCCGGGGCGCTCATCACCGTGGTCGGGTCGGACGCGACGAACCTGTACATCACGCTGAGCGGGCGGCTGTTGAACCCGACCCTTCGGATCGTCGCCCGGGCGGAGGAACACCAGGCCGAGGCGAAGCTGCGGAAGGTCGGCGCGAACCGGGTGATCTCGCCGTACCTTGCAGGCGGCCACCTGGCCGTGCAAGCGGCGTTTGATGTCCCGCGGTGACGGCCGTCATTCCGCCGGCCGGCCGGTCTTGCCGTCGAGGGCGTACTTGTCGATGAGCCGGTAGATGGTTCGCCGGCTGACGCCGAGGGCCTTCGCCGCATGGACCTTGTTCCCGGCGAACCGGGCGAGCACGTCGCGGATGTGTTGCCGCTCCATCGTGTCCATCGTGTCCGGGGCCGTGACCGCAGCCTCGGCCGCCGTCCCGCCGTGCAGAATCTCCGGCAGGTCGTCGAGGGTGAGCGTGTCCCCCTCGGCCAGGATTTGTGCCCGCTCGATCACGTTGGCCAGCTCGCGGACGTTGCCCGGCCAGTCGTACCGGACCATCGCCGCCAGCGCCGCCGGATCGACCGTCAGCGGAACCTTCCCCATCTGTCGGGTGCGGAGGAAGTGTTCGATCAGGAGCGGAATGTCCTCGCGCCGGTCCTTGAGCGGCGGCAGGTCCACGGCGATGACGTTCAGCCGGAAGAACAGGTCTTCGCGGAACCGCCCCGCCTTCTGCTCGGCTTCCAACTGCTTGTTCGTCGCGGCCACCACCCGCACGTTCGCCGTCCGCTCCTGCGTCGAGCCGACCCGCCGGTAGTGGCCGTTCTCCAACACCCGTAACAGCTTCGCCTGGAGGCCCGGCGACATTTCGGCGACTTCGTCGATGAACAGCGTGCCGCCCTCGGCCACCTCGAACAGGCCGACCTTCGCCCGGTCGGCGCCGGTGAACGACCCCCGCTCGTGGCCGAACAGTTCGCTCTCGAGCAGGCTCTCCTGGAGCGTCGCGCAGTTGACCGTGACGAGCGGCTTGTCGCGGCGGGGGCTGTTGCCGTGCAGGGCGCGGGCGATCAGTTCCTTCCCCGTCCCGCTCGGCCCGCGGACCAGGACCGTGGCGTCGGTTCCGGCCACCTTCTCGACCAGGTGCAGCACCTTCCGCAGGACGGGGCTGCTGCCGACGATCTGATACCGCGGGGACTCGTAGGTCAGTTGCTCGACGAACCGCTTCAGCCGCACGTTTTCCAGGCGGAGGCGGCGGACCTCCATCGCCCGGTCGAGGACCGGCAGCACCTGTTGGAGGCGGAACGGCTTGAGAATGTAGTCGTACGCCCCGGCCTTCATCGCCTCGACGGCCGTCTGGATGCTCCCCTGGCCGGTCATGATGATGCCGACGAGGTTCGGGTCGATCTGAAGCGCCTGGCGGAGCAACTGAATGCCGTCGGTCCCCGGCATCATGAGGTCGGACAGGAGGACGTCGAACTCGCCGCGGGCGAGCGCGTCCAGGCCGGCGGCCGGGTCGGCAAAGCCGGCCGCCTCGAACCCCTCGTCGCGGAGCGACTCGCAGAGCGCGGCCATGAGTTCGACTTCGTCGTCGACGACCAACAAACGGCCGCTTCGCGTGGGTGGGGACATGCGTCTCTCAGGTGACGGGATCGGAAGCCCGGAGGCCGATGACGTTCGTGTCCGGGCGGACGGGGAGGACCATCCGGATGGTCGTGCCCTTGTTGACCTTGCTCTCGATCTCCAGCGTGCCGTGGTGCTGGGCGACGATCCGCTTGCAGATGGCCAGGCCCAGGCCGGTCCCCTTCCCCTCGTCCTTCGTGGTGAAGAACGGGTCGAACACGCGGGGCAAATGGCCGGCCGGGATGCCGCTGCCCGTGTCCGTCACCTCGACCACCACGCCCGGCCGCGAATCGTCGAAGCGGCCGGGGCGGACGCGGGGGGTGAGTTGCCCGCCCGCGGGCATGGCGTCGGCGGCGTTCGTGAACAGGTTCAGGAACACTTGCCGGAGTTGCTGCCGGTCCGCGTGGATGATCGGGATGCCGGGGGCGAACTCCGGCTCCACGCGGATGCCCCGCTTCCGCAGGTGGTGGCGGACGAGTTCGATCGTCTTCCCGACTTCCTCGGCCACGTCCACCGTGGACACCTGATCGCGGCCGGCCCGACTGAACTGGAGCAGGTTGCTGACCAGCCCGGCCATGCGCTCGACCTCCTGGCCGACGATCTCCAGTGACCGGCGGCGGGGGTCGTCGGCCGCGGTCTTGCCGAGCAGTTGTTCGACCCGCAGCGACACCGTCGCCAACGGGTTGTTAAGTTCGTGAGCGATGCTGGCGGCCAACTCGCCGACGCCGGCCAGCCGGGCGGCCTGCCAGAGTTGCCGGGTCGTGTCGCGGAGGCTGTCCTCGGCCTTCCGCCGGGCGGTGATGTCCGTGAACATGTCGAGCGCCCCGCGGAACACGCCGCCGTCGTCGAACACCGGCCGGGCGGACATGAGCGTCCACACGGCCTCGCCGGTCGCGTGGCGGAACCGCACGTCCGCCTGCTCGCTCGCCCCGGCCCGCCAGCGGTCGAACATCCCCCGAACGGACGGCTGATCCTCGTCGAACACGAAGTCCCACGGCCGCCGGCCGCGGACCGCATCGGGTTCGCGGCCGAGGAGTTCGGCCATCCGCCGGTTGACGAACGTGACCCGGGCGTCGGCGTCGAGTTCCCCGATGCCCGCGTTCGCCCTCTCGACGATCCGCCCGGACAGCGTCTCGGCCGC
>JBBQCQ010000398.1:0-4664 GCA_038318835.1 Gemmatales bacterium
AGGGGCGGCAGGGGTTGGGCCGCGGGGGGGCATGGGCGTTGGCGAGCGGGTGGGGTACGCCCCCTGATTGTGGAGGCTAAAATCCCTAGAAACTGGGGGCTTACGCCACCCGCTCGCCTCGCTTTCGGGCCTCCACCATGCGCATCCTCCTGACCAACGACGACGGCATCTACGCCCCCGGCCTACGGGCACTTCGCAGGGAACTGCAAAAGCTCGGCACCGTCACGGTCGTCGCACCGGCGACCGAGCAAAGCGCGGCCGGGCACTCGGTCACGCTTGTCACGCCGCTGCTCGTTACGGAAGTGCTCGACGACGACAACCGCACGCCGCTGGGCTGGGCCGTCGAAGGCCGACCGGCCGACTGCGTGAAACTGGCCCTCCTGGAACTGCTGCCCGAACCACCAGACGTGATCGTCAGCGGGCTAAACGCTGGGTCGAACGCCGGCATTAACGTGCTGTACTCGGGCACCGTGGCGGCCGCTATCGAGGGGGCGTTCTACCATCACACGGCCATCGCGTGTTCGCTGGAGTACGACAAGAAGATTCACGATTTCCCCACAGCCGCCGGCCACGCTCGCCGGGTGGTCGAGCAAATTCTGGCGCAGAATCCATCGCCGGGCAGCCTGTTCAACGTGAACATTCCGGTGCTGGAAGCCGGCCCCATCCGCGGCGTGAAGGTGATGCCGCAGAACGTGTCGACCTACGAGGAAAAGTTCGACCGCCGGGTGAACCCCCGCGGCCGCACGTACTTCTGGACGAGTCCCGACTTCCGCTGCCCGGCCCCAGTACCGGACACCGACGTGACGGCGTTGGCCGAGCAGTACATCACGGTGACGCCGTTGAAGTTCGACCTAACCGACCACGCAAGGCTGGCGACGATGCGAAAGTGGACGTGGAGCGTCGAGGGGAAGTAAGGCGAGCGTGGGGCGTCAGCCCTACGCTCGCCACACGTACACGACCTCACACGTCGTTAAACTCGTTGCTACCGATGTTGGGTTGGGTCGATACGCGGTAGGCTCCGGCTGTCGGCTGGGCCGCGGCCTTCGGTTGAGTTGGCGACACCGGATCGACTGCCACGCCGAACAGCACCACCGAGCCGGGGCCGCTCAGTGAAGCCGGCGCCAGGGCGTAGGCCTTCGATGCCCCGGCGTCGAGCGAGCCGTCGGCCATCGGCAGGATCGTCACGTCGGCCGGGGCCACGACCAGTTCCACCATCTCGTCGTCGGCGGCGGGCAGAGCGGGCAGCCGACGCACGCCGGCCGGCAGGTCTTCGTTCATCAGGTCGCCGGCCGCGGTCGTGTGGTCATAGCCGAGGACGTGGCCGATCTCGTGCATGACGACCGTCAGCAGGTCGTACCGACCGGCCGCGTCGCCCAGGCCGGTCAGGTCCACGCCGTTGGCGGTGTACTCGGCGTCGCCGCCGGGCGTGAGGTCAATGAACCAACCCGCCCCGTTTGCGTCGTCGTCGATCGTCACCCGCGTGCCGTCGGCTTCGCCAAGTTCGCCGTGCCCGCCGAGGTCGGCCGAGGTGACTGTCAACGCTCCGAGAGCCGCCCGCTGGGCCTGCGTCAGGTTGAGCATCGACCACCGGCGGACGGCCTCCGCGGTGAGGGCGGTAAGGGCGTCGCCGGAGATGGCGGTGCCGGCCATGACCGGGCCGGCGGCCGCCCGCAAGAGTGCTCCACCGATCTCGATGCCGCTGGCCGTCCAGTACGAGAATGCGTTGATGGTCACTTCCAGCACGCCGTCACCGTTCGCGTCGGCCCCGTCCGTGAAGAAGAACTCCGCGGGGGTGAAGATGTCGGTCGGAAGCGTTTGTGGACTGCCGGCCCCCTCGACCGTGACGGTGATGTTCCCGCGGGAGCTGAAGGCGTCGAACGCGTACACCCGCACCGGGATGCCGGTCTTACCCTGCTCGACGAGCACGCGGTACGTGGCCGGCGGTAGGCCGTCGGCCCCGTCGAGGTAGAAGTCGGTTTTGCCCGTGGCCGCGATCTGCGAATACTGGGCCGGGACGCGGGCGAAATCGAAGGCAGCGGCGGCGAACCCGTACCCGGTCTGGTTGCTGAACACTTCCGTGCCGCTCACTCCCTTGAACCCGCCTTGCACCGGCGAGCCGGCCGGGCCGAAGTCGTAGGAGATCTTGGCCCCGGTGTAGGACTGTGTGAAGCCGCCGGCATACGCACCGTCGACTGTGACCAGGCCGATCGGCGAGGCCGCGATGCCAGCCGCGACAACCGGCGACCGCAGGGCAAACATGCCCGTGCCGCTGGCCAGTTGCACCTGGAACCCGTCGAAGTCGGGCGAGGCGTCGGCCGTGGTGAACGCTCCGTACTTCGTCGACACCGTCACTAGCCCGGTCGCTGGCCCGTTGATCGTGTACGTCGTGATCGTCGTGCCATCGCCGGCGACGGCCGCCGTCGGGGAGACGGCCAGGGCCAGTTGATCCGCCAGCGGGCGGTGTTCGATACCTTGCACCTTCCAGCCGTTCTGCGGGCCGCCCGCGTCGGAGAACCGGAACCGCATCTGGAAGTTGCCGCTGCCGATACTCACCGGGGTGACGGTGAACGACAGGCTGTTCGTGGTCGTCGCCCGCACGCCGGTCGCCAGCGGCACGTAGCTCGTGCCGTTGAAGTATTCGATCACCATCTCGTCAGGCGGAGCGTCGAAGTCGCCGAGGTACAGCGTGACGACTTGCGGGGCACCCGTCGGCACGTCGAGGACGAACTCGCCGGGGCTGCCGATCAGGTTCCAGTGGAAATCGCCGAACAGCGGGCCGCCGAGCGCCGGGCCGCGGTCGGTCGCGTTCACCGCTTGCAACCACCCCAAGCCGTTACCTGCAGGCCCGGTGTACAGGTTCGGGGCGACGCCCAGGTATCCGGTCTGGGTCGGGCTGGTCCCCGTGCCGAAGTCGAGCTTGCGGGTGGACGGCAGGGCGTAGGCCTGAGCGAACGTGCCCTTCGCGTCGACCACGATGGCGGCATTGGCCGTCAGCGTGACTGTGGCGTTGCCGGTCGGGGCCAGGAGGCGGAAGTAGGCCACGCCGTTCGCATCGGCTCGCACTTGCAGGCCGGTCAGGAAGGGGTCGGCGTCGGGCGTGGCCGTTGTGCCGTCCGGGGCCACGCCGAATAGCGTGCCGGCCGTTGCCCCGATGGTGACGATCGAGTTCGGGAAGAATCCGGCGGCCGAGTAGGCGGCCGTCGAGAGGCCGTCGGCGAGGAGCGGGCCGGACCCACTCGGGTTGCTGCGGGTGATGGTCGCCGGCGACACGAGGTTGACAGGCCGCACGTCGATGGCGTTCACGTGCCAGTAGGCGTGTGTGCCAGCGGTATCGACGAAGGTGATGTCGAGCTTGCCGTCGCCGTTCAGGTCGGATCCGACACCCGTGACGGTGATGAACTGATTCCGGTAGACCGTCGGCACGGCGATCGGCGTGGCCAGCCCTTCGATCGTCACAAGGATGTCGTCCATGACCACATCGGTATCGCCGATGGTTATGCTCACCTGGTAGCTACCAGCCGCAACGGTGGCCACGCTGAACGTGCCCGGCACGTTGAACGGGCCGAACCAGTTGCCATCTTTGAGGACATTCTGGAAGTCGGACGTCGCCAGTTGCGGGGCGTAAATGCCGCGGTCGTAACTATTGACCGGCGACACCCACCCGTAGTATCCGGCCGTGGGGTAGACGTCGGTGCCGACGACACCCTTCCAGTACGGGCTGTACGGGCCGACCTGCACCGGCGAAGTGGCCGTGCCGAAGTCGAACGTGCCGCCGAGGCCGATGGGCACCGGGATCGTCTCGAAACTGACCCACGATAGCAGGTTGTGCGACGACGACGGCAGGCTGCCGTTGGGCGTCGTGATGGTGGCCGTGTTCAGGCCGATCACGCCGGTCACGTCCAGGATCAGGATGTCGCCGGGCAGGGTGGTCGGCGATTGCGGGTCGCCGCCGTTCAGGAACACCACTGGCCCGCCGCCGAGGAGCACCGGCTTGGCCGACACGCGGTCGTTGCCGGCCTTCGAGAAGACGTTCAAGAAGTCGAGTTTGCCGTTCGGGTACGTGATCGCCTCGCCGCCGCGGATGGTGGTGCGGACGGCCGAGAAGTTCACGTCGATGTCGTCGGCCGAGTCGGTCCCGTACACGTTGGCCACGTCGTTGGCCGTCGTCCCGTTGTCCTGAATGCCGACGAGGGCGGGCAGGAACGACCCCGAGCCGTTGGCGAACTGGAGGTTGTAAATGTCGTCGCCTTCCTGAGCGTCCAGCACCATCACTTCCAGGTTGACGCTGTACGTCACGGTGTCGGTCCCGCCGCTCACCCCGGTGCCGGTGACGCGGACGGTAGCGTTACCCGCGGCCGCGGTGTTCACGTCGTACACGTCGGCCACGGCCGTGCCCTGCACGGTCAGCGTGTCGGTCCCGGACATCCCGGAGTCTTCCACGGCGACCGTGCCATTGAGGGTGCCGACGGTGACGGTGTACGTGTCGGCTTCGGCCTGGCCGTCGAGGTGGAGGGTCGAAGCCCCGGACGCGGTCACGGCGAACAGGTCGGTACCGGCCCTGCCGAGGACGTTAGCGTTCGGTCCGCTGACCGGACCATCCAGGAAGAACATGTCGTCGCCGGCGTTGCCATTGAGGAACACCATGTTCGTGCCGGTGACAGACC
>JBBQCQ010000399.1:0-4660 GCA_038318835.1 Gemmatales bacterium
CGTCGCCCTCCGGCGGGAACCTGCGGGCGTTGACCAGCATGGTCCGTCGCCCAAGAGCGGGGAAGTCGTGTTCGACCTCGAAGTCTTCGACGGGGCGGCTGTCGCTCAGAATTTGGGTCAGCAGCGCCCGCAGGCGGGGGATGTCCCACTGGCCGTTACCCAACTCGTAGAGGAAGTGGCCTTCCGTCTCCGGCTTCGTCGCCCGGAAGTCCCGGTAGAAGGCGGTGTTGGCCGAGCGGACCCGGAGGCTCTTGTCGAGGACCACGAACGGCTCTCGCAAGGTGGCGATGATGTGTTCGGCGTAGACGATGGCGAGGGCGTGCTTCTGTTCGCTCGTCGGATTCTCGATGTTCGTTTCCACCCGGCCTCCCGCTTCCGCTGTACTCGGAGGCTGTGCCATCGCCACGGAGGACGGCCAAGCGACACTCGCACTTTAGCGAGAGCAGGGCCGGTCAGCCACCGGCCCCGTTCTCGACACCGCCGGTGTTGACGTTTCGATGGTTGCGGGAGGGAAAACGGAGCCGGTAGGTGGAAGGAGAACGGCACGCCCTGTCGCCCTTCGAGCCACATCGCCGTCATGTCGGCAATGAGGGCAAGGGCGAGCGGGACGGCCACCAGTCGGGGCCGTTTGCGGTAAGGGTCCAGATCAAGGATTGAGTGGGGGCGGGCGTCAACGACGGCTTCACGAGCGAGTCGCACCAGTTGATCCAGGTCATCTGCGGCTCTCCTTCGGTGCGAACCCGGTCCCACCATCTCAAGGCCCGGCCAGCCATTTCAGCCGGAACACTTTCAGCCCCTCGAACCAGAGAACGCTGGCCGACCCCGCCGCCAAGCAGAGTGCAAGGTCGCCGGGGTGCAGCGTCGAGAAGTGAAACAGGTCACGCAGAAACGGGACGTAGAGCGTCAGGCCGAGGATGAAGGTCGTGCCGCCGATGACCCACCAGAGGGCGGCGTTCGGGGTCCGAAGCGTGGACCAGATCGTGCGGGTCCACGAGCGGTTGGCGAAGATCAGTCCCAGGTTGGCGACCACGAGCGTGGTGAAGCTGAGGGCGATGGCGTCCGAGGCGTTCAGCCAACCCCACACCGCCGCAAGGTAGATCGCCAGAACGATGAGCAGGCCGCTCGCCCCTTGCAGCAACCCCAGGCCGAGCAACCGGCTGCCGAACAGCGGGGTGGCCGGGTTCCGGGGCGGGCGGCTCATCACGTCGGCGTCTTCCGGCTCGGCCTCGAACACCACGGAGCAGGCCGGGTCGATCACCAGTTCGAGAAACAGGATGTGGACCGGCATCAGGGCAATCGGCCCGCCGAGCAAGACCGGCACGAGTGACATTCCGGCAATCGGCACATGGACCGCCACGATGTACGTCATGGCCTTCTGGAGATGGTCGAAAATCCGCCGCCCCATGCGGACCGACTGCACGATGGAGGCGAAGTCATCGTCCAGCAGTACCAGGGAGGCGGCTTCACGGGCCACGTCGGTCCCACGCCCGCCCATCGCAATGCCGATGTGGGCCGCTTTGAGGGCCGGGGCGTCATTCACCCCGTCGCCCGTCATGGCGACGACCTCGCCGTTGGCCTTCAGCGCATTCACCAGCCGCAGTTTTTGTTCGGGGACCATGCGGGCGAAGACGTTGATGGTCCGCACCCGCAGTCGCAGTTCCGCTTCGTCCAACTTCTCCAGTTCGGGGCCGGTGATGATCTCGTCCACCGGCTTGATGCCCGCCTGCCGAGCGATGCTCTTCGCCGTGGTCGGGTGATCGCCGGTAATCATCACCACCCGGATGCCCGCCGTGTAGCATTCCTCGACGGCGGCGGGGACGGTCGGGCGCACCGGGTCGGCCAGCCCGACAAGGCCCAGGAACTCGAAGCTGAAGTCGTGCTGTTCGCCCGGCAAGGGCTTCTGGCCGAACACCCCTTTGGCGACCCCCAACACCCGCAGTCCGTCCTGGGCCATCGCTGCGACTTGTTCGCCAATGGCCTTCGTGCGGTCGGCGTTCAAATGGCAAAGGTCAGCGATGGCTTCGGGCGCACCCTTCGTTGCCAAGACGTAATCCTGGCCGGTCGGTGACTTCCAGACGTGGGACATCGCCAGCAGGCTCGGCGACAAGGAGTATCCACGTTCCAGAGTCCAGTCGGCGTGCAGGTGTTCGGTCCGAGCGAGGCGGTCGTTGCCGAGGTCGTGAAACGCCTTCTCCATCGGGTCGAACGGGTCACGCTGGCTCGCCAGAATGCCGAACTCGACGATCTCGTGGCACTCTTCCGGCAACGCCTGGGCAGCCTGTTGCTCGACATCGAGAACCGTCCCGTTCACGGCCAGCTTGCGGATCGACATGCGGTTGACGGTGAGCGTGCCGGTCTTGTCCACGCAGAGGACCGTGGCGGAACCGAGAGTTTCAATCACCGGCACACGCCGAGCCAGGACGTTCATTTTCGACAATCGCCACGCACCCAGGGCGAGGAAGATGGTGAGGACGACGGGGAATTCTTCCGGCAACATCGCCATCGCCAGAGTGATCCCAGCCAGGAACCCTTGGAGCCAATCGCCACGGGTGAGGCCATAGACAACGATCACGATCAGGCACAGGGCCAATCCGAAGATCGCCACTCGTCGAACGAGAATCCCGACTTCCTTCTGAAGTCGGGTTCCTTCGATTTGAACCGTTTGCAGAGCCTTGCCGATATTGCCCATTTCGGTGTGAATGCCAGTGGACCGCACCTGGGCGATCCCCTGGCCTTGGACGATCAGAGTCCCGGAGAAGACGAAGGGAAGGTCTTCCCCTCCGGGCCGAGTCATCTCTCGCACGCCGTCCCAGGCGACCTTTCGGACCGGCACGGATTCGCCGGTCAGCAGAGACTCGTCGGTCGAAAGGCTGTTGCAAGAAATGACCACGGCATCCGCCGGAACTCGATCCCCTTCGGCCAGCACCACGAGGTCATCGGGAACGACATCACGGCCCGCAATGCGTTTCCGCTCGCCGCCACGGATCACAAGCGCACGAGGGCTGGAGAGGTCACGCAGGGCTTCGAGCGCTCGCTCCGTCTTTCGTTCCTGGTAAAGCGTGATGCCCAGCACCACGAAGACGAAGCCGAGGAGCATCACGGCTTCTTGCACGTCGCCCAGGATCAAGTAGATCGTGCCGCAAGCGAGTAGCAGCAAGAACATCGGCTCCCGGACAACATCCCAGGCGGTCGCAAAAATGCTGCGGCCCTTTGACGACGGCAGTTCGTTGTAGCCGTGCTGCCTCAAGCGAACGGCGACTTCCGCTTCCGAAAGGCCGGTCGAAGAGTCCTTGCTGGCTGGTTGTTCCACTCGAATCTCCTGGAGCGAACGCTTTTTGTCGCCGGGCCGATCAATCGTGGGCTGACGGAGACAACACCGTCGTCCCACGAACTTCTGTGTGCCGAATCTTACCGCCTGTCGAACCCGTCCGGGCCACCACCTTCGGACTCCAGTGGTCGGCGAACAGCGCCAGCTTCTCCCCCAGGTTCACCTTCTCCATGCGCACCGCCTCGTGCCCGCACCGGGAACCATTCGACCGGGGATAAGATAGTCGGTGGTCGCCCGGCAGTCCGGGCGGCGGTTGCGTGCAAGGTGGGGAACAGAACGATGAAATCGACGGTGGATGAAATCCGGCAACGGTTCGACGCCGACGTGGAACGGTTCTCGAACCTCGAAACCGGCCAGTCGGCCACGGTCGATGCTCCGCTGGCGATGGCGCTCGTCGCACAGGCAGCGGCAGCCACGACGCCCCACGCCCGGCATGTCCTGGACGTGGGGTGCGGGGCGGGAAACTACTCTCTCAAACTGTTAGAGCGACTTCCGAACCTGGATGTCACCTTGATCGACCTGAGCCAGCCGATGCTGGAGCGGGCTGCGAGTCGGGTCGGTCGGGCGACCGCCGGGCGGGTCACGACGATCCAGAGCGACATCCGAAATGTCGAACTTCCAGAAGGAGAGTTCGACATCGTGCTGGCTGCCGCCGTGCTGCACCACCTGCGCACGGACCAGGAGTGGGAAGCCGTGTTCGCCGCCTTCCACCGGGCGCTATGGCCCGGTGGGTCGGTGTGGATGTTCGATCTGGTCGAGAGTTCGATCCCGGCGATCAGCGGCGTGATGCGGCAGCAGTACGGCGAGTACCTGACCCGGCTGAAGGACGACGCCTACCGAGACCACGTTTTTGCTTACGTCGAGAAGGAAGACACGCCACGCCCGCTCGTGTACCAACTCGACCTGCTGCGCAAGGTTGGCTTCGCCCAGGTGGAGGTTCTGCACAAGCACGTCTGCTTTGCGGCTTTTGGGGCGGTGAAGGGCGGTTGATGCTGACACAGGTGCGGCGAAGGCCGTTCTGATCGGACGGCACGCACTGGAGCTTCGACCGGCTAATCAGCGGTCGTCCCAGGGCAGGAAGTGTCGAGTCGCTGAAGGTATGGGAACGAAAAATCCGGGTGACAGCGGGGTGAATTTTATCACCCGATTGTCACCCGGATTTATGACCCAGTTTTGTCACCCACCGGGTCGACGTAAGTTCTTTTCCTTACGGCACTTAAAATTCGGGGCGACTGGACGCCAGTTGAACTTTTTGGCGCGGTGGTGGAAGCGTGGGACGGGCATCTTCACGCCATCCTGGTGGCGGCGTAAAATGGAAGCAACTTCTGGTAA
>JBBQCQ010000400.1:0-4645 GCA_038318835.1 Gemmatales bacterium
GGGTCGCCGCCCTCGTCCTCGACGAGGCCGACCGGATGCTCGATATGGGGTTCCTCCCGGCCGTCAAGCGGATCGTCGCCCGGCTCCCGGCCCGCCGGCAGACCCTGCTGTTCTCGGCCACCCTGCCGCCGGTGATCGCCACGTTGGCCGGGCAACTCTTGAAGGCCCCGGCGGCCGTCCGGATCGGCCGCCCGGCCGCGGCCGCCGTCGGCATCACCCAGGCCGCGTACCCGGTCCCGGCCGACCGGAAGGCGGCGTTGCTCCTCCACCTCTTGCGGTCGGCCGGCATGCCGTCGGTCCTGGTGTTCACCCGCACCAAGCACGGCGCCAAGAAACTGGCCCGGGCGGTGGCGGCGAACGGGTTCACGGTCGCGGAGTTGCACGGCAATCGGTCCCCGGCCCAGCGGGCGCAGGCGATGGCCGGGTTCCGGCGGGGCGACGTCCAGGTGATGGTGGCGACCAACATCGCCGCCCGCGGGCTGGACGTGGACCGCATTACCCACGTCATCAGCACCGACGTGCCGGACGTGCCGGAGGACTACGTGCACCGGATCGGCCGGACCGGCCGGGCGGGGGCCGCCGGGGACGCGTTCGTGATGGTGTCACCGGACGAGGAAGAATCGCTGGCGCGGATCGAGCGGCAGGCCGGCCGCCGGCTACCGCGGGTAACGCTGCCGGACTTCGATTACCGGGCGGTCGCCAGGCCGGGGCCCGAGGCCCGGCCGGCCAAGAGACCGGGGCCGGGCTGCCCGCCTGCGAAGGCGAAGGCGAAGGCAAAGGCCGCCGGAACGTCCGCCCGGCAGGGCGGCCCGCCGCCGGCCTCGAGCCCGAAGGCGGCGCGGGGTGGTGGCCGGGCGGGGCGGCCGGGTGCTAATACACGAGCCCGCTGATACTGTTCGTTTTGGTTGCATGCAAATCCTTGTCAGGACAGTGCTTACTCACGAGGTAAACGGACAGTATCAGCGGGCTCGTGTATAAGAGTCGTCCGCCGGGCCCGGCCCGGCCCTCGGGCGGGTGAGACGTACTACCGCTGGCCGGCCGCCTGCCGCCACGCTTGACCGGCACTCCCGCCCCTGTTCCTGCCGCCGCACAAGCGGCTCGTCGCCTGCTGATATGTCGAAGGTCCGGGCGTGCCGACCAGGTGGCACCGCGAGGGCGACCCCGGGGTGCCGGTGCCTGGCGTGCGCCGGGTGGCCGGTGGCCGCCCACGTGGCGAGCGACGTTTCCATTTGCGACGCCCGCCAAGGAGCGGCACGAACCGCCAGCGTTCCGCCTCCATCAAGATGCCCATAGGGGAGCGAAATCGCAAAAAAGGTCGGCTTGCTCTCAAGTTCGTGCTACGGGCGAAAATTATTCGGCGCAAGTCTTGCAGGGTTTCGTGTCCTCTTTATTGCTTCGAGAATCGCTAAAGTCCGCACCGGGCGACTCGCGTCTCGCGGCGGAGCATCACACCTTCGGAGGCTGCGTCTCATGATCCGCTCTCTACTGTGTTGCGCGGCACTCGTCGGGGCCACGTCGGCCCTGCGCGCCGGCGAATTGGACGGCGATAAGCCCACGCCCAAGGCGATCACACCGATCGTCGTGGCGCCGACCTCGGCCACCGAACTCGATGGGGAGTCGCCGACGGCGGCCCACCGCTATGGTGGGTGGGGCTACGGCGGCGGTTACCGCGGCGGCTTCGGGAACTACTACGGTGGCTATGGCGGCGGCTGGGGATACGGTGGCTTCGGTGGCTACCGAAGTTATTACGGCGGCTACGGTGGCGGTTGGGGCTACGGCGGCGGGTGGGGTGGGTACGGCGTCTACTCTTCGTTCTATCAACCGTCGTTCGTTAGCTATTCGAGCTACGGCTACTACGGCGGCAACTGCTGGTAAGCACCGGCTGGAGGCGGGCCGAGTGCCCGCCTCCGTTTTTTTTGAACACCATGATCCGCACACTTCGAGATTCACAATGTTCCGCACCGTGGCCGGGATCGCTGTTCTCTTCGCCGCGGCGATGACCTCGATTGCGGTCGAACCGGCCGCGCCGGTCTCGGCGTCCAAGCTCACCAACGCCGAGAGCGCCCGGCGCAAGCTGGGGCTGTACGCGAGCTACCCCGCCGTGCCGACCATCGGCCAGGTGAAGGTCGCCATCCTCGACTCCGGCTTCGACCGCATTGACGGCCGACGCCCGTACCTCCCCAAGTCGGCTGAGGTCGTCGAACATTACGACCCCGAGTTCATCCGCAAGCACGGGCTCGGCCGACCCGAGTTTCAGAAAGCGTTCCTCTCCGGCGAATCGCACGGTCGCCTGATGGCGCAAATCGTATGGGCCGCATCGGGCAGTTCGCCGTTCGGGCCCAAGTTCTACTTGCTCAACGCGAACGGCCCGACCCTGTTCCGCCGGGCAGTGCGCTACGCCATCGAGCAGAAGGTCGACGTGATCCTTTTCAGCGGGACGTTCGAAGGGGCGGGCAATTTCGACGGCCGCGGGCCCATCAACGCCGCCGTGGATGACGCGGTCGCCGCCGGGATCATTTGGGTCAACGCCGCCGGCAACACCGGGGGCACGGTCTACAACGGGCCGGTGTCGGTCGATCAATCCGGTTACTTGAAGCTGCGGACCGGCGACGATCCGACGGCCCTACGCTTCGCCAATCGGCTCGACGAGAACGCCGTGACCGTGACGCTGACGTGGAACGACTACCGGGAGACCGAGGACGCCGGGACGGAAAAAGATCTGGATTTGGTGGTCGAAGATTGGCTGGGCCGCGTCGTCGGCGAGGGCAAGCTGACGCAGGTGCCCGCGGGCAGAGCCGCCGCCACGGGGGAAACGAAGAATCCGCGCGAGCGACTAGTGTTCGCCGACCTCCCCGCGAAACCGGCGGGCGAAGAGTACCGGATCCGGGTGAGGGCAAAGAGTTCCAACTTCGGCCCGCTGGACCGCATCCGCGTTCTCGTCTCGTCCGGGCGACCCGCGCCGATCACCGATCCCGAAACCGGGAAGGTCGTCATCCCCGTCGAGCTACTCGACGCCTCGAAGGGTGGGGAGATTTATCCGCCGGCCGATCATGCCGGGGTACTCGCGGTCGGCGATTCGACGCGGCCATCGGCCGTCGGGCCGACGGCCGATGGCCGGTTGAAGCCGGATGTCATCATCGGCGATTCCGTGGCCCGCTTCAGCAACGGGGACGAATCGATCGGCTCGTCGAACGCCGCGGCGTACTTCGCCGGCGTCGTCGCGGTGTTGCGGGCCGGCGAACCGGGGCTGACGGCGAGCCACCTTCACGACTGGGTCAGGCGCCTGGATCGGGAGAAGGCGCTGGCCGATGCCAAGGTCCCGCCGAGGGTTCTTGAAAGTGCCCCGTTGAGCCCGAACCAAGTGCGGGCGATGCGCTACGCGGCCAACGCGCTCGAAGAGAAGCGACTACGCGGGGAAAGGAATCCGGAGGTCATCGTCTCCAACCCCGGCGGCACGGTTGTGCTGACACCAACGAGCAGGTCATCAAAACTGCCGGTGACCGAAGCGACGCGTCGGGGGGTGTCGGTTCACGCCGGTTGGTTCACGCCCACGCCGCGGGAGTTGGCGACGCTCGTCCGAAGCCTCCCCGCGGCAGGTTCGAAGTAACGACCCACGGGTTCACGGCCGCGGGGCACGAAGGCCGCACTTCGGATGCGGCGGGAAGGTCGTCGCGTGCCGCGAGCCGGATCCGCTCAATCACTTTGTCAGGTCGATTTCGCTTCAGTGGAGTTCTTCCATGCGACCGCACGACTCGGCCGCCCTCGTCCCCACCCGCAAGCCCGTCTGCCACCGCCCCAGGCGGTGGCAAGTGCAGCGTCATCCGACAAGTAGCCAGCGACCCGGACGTCGACGGCCCCGCCTCGATCCCTTCGACCCCGGCGGACTGCCCACCGGCGCGGACGGAACGGCCGAGGGGGAACCTCGTTCATGGACTTTCGCATACCCGGCCCGTCCGCCGATAGCTCCGACCAAGTGTCAACCAGTTTTCCGACCGCGGCCGCGGGCAATTCCGCCACCGGCCCACCCCGCCACCTTTGAGGGCGGTCGTGATAATCTCGTATCCAGGCAACTCAACGCCGTTGTGCGTGATGGCGATCTGCACATCGACCTTGCGTGTCGGGGCGACTGAGCTGGAGCAGCGGAGGCAGTATTCCCGCTGATGTTCAGATTCTCGAGTCTGCACTAGCCGAAGGTGAGCAGCGGGATCGTCAACGCGGGCATACACGGCGGTCGTGGAGCTCCTTCGAAGGCCAGATCCAGACGACTCGATCCGCGTCGAAGTGGTAGTGGATCAAGACTCGCTCGCGGTCGCGATTAGGCGATGAGCACGATGAACGAAGTGAAGTCGCTGACAGAAAGGAAGCAGCTGTGGCGATGCGCCTCGGGTACGGCCGCCCAGAGTAATGATTCCGGCATTCCGCCCACTTTGTTGAACCACTTCGTCCGCGTTCTGCGAAGTACATAGGTAGGGGGCGCTGTCTCGTCCCCGTCAGCTCGCCGGCCGCGTCGCGGAGGTCGCTGGGATCATCCACCCGGAGGTTCCCGTGCGACCCGACCTCGACCCCGCCCACCTCAAGCCCGACGACCGCCTCGCTGAGCTCGCCGCCATTCTCGCTCGCGGCCTCTGCCGCCTGCGGGATAAGG
>JBBQCQ010000401.1:0-4642 GCA_038318835.1 Gemmatales bacterium
TTTGGTTGCCTTCCCGCTCGGTCAGCAGTTCGCCGATGCAGAAGATCACCTTCAGCCCGGCGGCGAGGGCGGCCTTCGTCTTCTTGTTCAGGACCTCGTCCGTCTCGCCGAAGCCGTGACGGCGTTCGCTGTGGCCGAGAATGACGTACTGACAGCCGGCGTCGAGGAGCATCTGCGGGGCAAGTTCGCCGGTGAACGCCCCTTCCTTCTCGTAGTGGCAATTCTGCGCGCCGACCGCAACGGCCGACCCCTTCACGGCGTCGGCCACCGCCATCAGCCACACGGCCGGCGGGCAGAGGGCGACCTGCACGCCGGTGGGGGCGTCCTTCGCGACCGCCGCCGCGAGAGCCTTCGCCGCCGCGAGGGTGGTGTACATCTTCCAGTTGCCCGCGACGAACTTCGGCCGTGCCATCAGATTCTCCAAAGAAAGAAGGAATGGCCACAGATGAACACGGCTCAAAATCAATTCACCGCAGAGGGCACGAGAAGACACATGAGAAAAAGCAGAAGAGACAGTTCAGAAATGATTCTTTGAAATCTCTCTTTGGTTTTCCTCATGTGTCTTCTCGTGCCCTCTGCGGTGAATCGTCTTCGTCTTGTCCATGTTGATCCGTGGCCATTAACTCTCCATCACGCCTCGGTCGGTGCCCAGAAGTGTCGGCCGAGCGCGTCGCCCAGGCGACGGAGGTCGCCCATCAGCGCCAGGAACTGGTGCGGGAGCAACGCCTGCGGGCCGTCGGACATTGCCTTCTCCGGGCAGTTGTGGACTTCCACATGCACGCCGTCGGCCCCGGCCGCGACGCTCGCCCGGCACATGCTCGGGATCAGGTCCGGGCGACCCGTCGCGTGGCTCGGGTCCACGATGATCGGCAGGTGGCTCTGCCCCTTCACGTTCGGCACGGCGCTCATGTCGAGCATGTTCCGCGTGCTGTCCTCGAAGCTCCGCACGCCGCGCTCGCACAGGACGACGTTCTTGTTCCCCTCGGCCAGGATGTACTCGGCCGACATCAGCAGGTCTTTCACGGTCGCGCTCATGCCGCGTTTCAGCAGCACCGGCGTCTGCGTCCGCCCGCACTCCTTCAACAAGTCGAAGTTCTGCATGTTGCGGGCGCCGAGTTGCAACATGTCGTTGTACCGGCAGACCAGGTCCACCTGCCGCGGGTCCATCACCTCGGTCACGACCGGCATGTCGTACTTCTGGCCCACGTCCTTGAGAATCTTGAGGCCGTCCTCGCCCATGCCCTGGAAGGCGTAGGGGCTGGTCCGCGGTTTGAACGCCCCACCGCGCAGGATGTTCGCCCCGCCGGCCTTTACGTACCCCGCGACGATGTCCATCACCTCGTAGTTCTCGACGGCGCACGGCCCGGCGATCATGGCTAGACTGCCGCCGCCGATGCGGACCTTGCCGACGTAAACGATGCTGTCGTCCTTCTGGAACTCGCGGCTGGCGAGCTTGAAGGGCTTCATGATCGGCAGGACTTGCTCGACGCCGGGGATGGCCGCGAAGCTCCCGGCGTGCGGCTTCGTCTCGTCGCCGATGGCCCCGATAATGGTCCGCGATTCGCCGCGGCTGACATGCGGCTGAAAGCCGAGTTCTTTCACCCGTTCGATGACGTGGTCGATCTGTTCCAACGACGCATCGGGCCGCAACACGAGGATCATGTGACTACCGTCCATAATTCACCAGCCGCGGGGCACCGGCCACCGTCGGCCATCGGGGAGAGAAACGATACGCTTTAAGATATCGAAGATATGGGAATCACGTGCGAGCGACCACGCCCGAAGCGGATCGGCGAAGGGTTCTGCCGATCTCAGTCGTCGCTCAGCTTCGCCATTGGGAAGGAACCGAGGACCGAGAACGATTCGCACATCTTCTCGGCGGCCTGGATCGCCTTCTTGATCTTCGGGTCTTCGTGGTGGCCCTCGAAGTCCACGAAGAACACGTACTCGCCCTTCGCCTGCCGATACGGGAAGGACTCCACCCAGGTCAAGTTGATCTTGTTCGATTTGAACAGTTCCAGGATGTCCACCAGCGCCCCCGGCTTGTGCATCACCTGGAACATCACCGCCGTCTTATCGTGGCCGGTCTTCGCACTGTCGGCCTGGCCGATGACCGCGAAGCGGGTTTCGTTGTTCGCGTAGTCCTCGATGTTCGCGAACAGAATGCGGATGCCGTACCGTACGGCCGCCTGTCGGCTGGCCACGGCCGCGGCGTTCGGCGACCCCGTCGCCAGTCGCGCGGCGTCGGCGGTGCTGGCGACTTCGTGCAAGCTCGCGTGCGGCATGTTCTTGCTCAGCCAGTTCCGACACTGCGACAGGGCTTGAGCCTTGCTGTAGATGTGCTGGATGGCCGTCTGCTCGCAGTTCGCGAGCAAGTTGTGGTGGACCATCAGCCGGATTTCCGAGCAAATCTTGATGTTCGGCATCCGAATGAACATGTCGAGCGTGTCCGCGATGCGGCCGTCGGTCGAGTTCTCCAGCGGCACCACGCCGAGATCGACGTGCTTGCGGTTCACTTCCTCGAAGACGGCCGCGATGGAGCCGACTCGCATGTACTCGGCCGCTTCGCCGAAGCGTTCGAGGGCGGCAATGTGGCTGTAGCTGTATTCGGGGCCGAGGAACGCGACCTTCTGCACTCGTTGCAGTGCCCGTGAGGCGCTCATGAGTTCGCGGAAGATCGACTTTAGCGTGACTTCCGGCAGCGGCCCCTTGTTGGCCGTGAGGATGTTCTGAATGACTTCCTCTTCGCGCGCGGCCGAGAACACATCGCCGCCCTGTTCCGACTTCACCTTGCCG
The DNA here is from genome assembly GCA_038318835.1 of Gemmatales bacterium. Lineage (GTDB taxonomy): Bacteria > Planctomycetota > Planctomycetia > Gemmatales > Gemmataceae > Limnoglobus. Next base: position 2,797 of record JBBQCQ010000401.1, read on the forward strand.
ATCTGTGCTGCGATACCGGCCCGCTTGTTGGCGAGGTCCAAAATATCCAGGTCGAGCTTGTCGATTTTGAAGCGAAGGGCCTTCAAGTCCTGATTGACTTTGTCGGAGGAGGCGTTGTCAGTTTTTTTCGACATGGTGACGAAATCGCAGGCGAGAATGTGGAAATTTTGGCCCAATGTATCTTTGTCACGACCGGAGTCAACGAATCAATCGGAATGGGCGATTTTTCAGGGCGAATTCCTCGCCGACCGCTCCTACGACCGGCCTTGGAAGTCAAAACCATTGGCCACAGATGGGTGCAGATGAAAACAGATCGGAGAAAACCCAATCAAGAACGGTTTGTTCTGATCTGATTTTTTCCGTGTTCATCTGTGGCCAAATTCTCCAGGGATCGAAACGATGTGTCATTTTGGCAGACCGTCCAACTGAGGCTTCCGCGATAGCGATGTCCTAGACCGCTATAACCTCAGCAGTTACGGAGAATCGCCGAAGCCGAATTTCCGGCACAGCAGTTGCCTACTTGTATTCACACTGAGCTGAGACTCTAACCAGCGCGAGCTGTACGCTTAACGGAATACCCCCCAGGAGAAACGCACATGGCGGAAGAGAAAATCATCGGCATCGATCTCGGCACCACGAACTCGGTCGTCGCGGTCATGGAAGGGAATGAAGTCAAGGTCATCGCCAATCAGGAAGGCAATCGCATCACGCCCAGCGTGGTCGCGTTCACGAAGGACGGCAACCGCCTCGTCGGCGACCCCGCCAAGCGGCAGGCCATCACCAACCCCACCCGCACCATCTACAGCATCAAGCGGTTCATGGGCCGACGGCACTACGAAGTCGAGAGCGAAGAAAAGCTCGTGCCGTACAAGATCGTCGGCGGCAAGGACGACCTGGTGAAGGTGGACATCGACGGCAAGAACTACACGCCGCCGGAAATCTCGGCGATGATCCTGCGCAAGCTCAAGGAAGCGGCGGAGGCGTACCTCGGCCACACCGTTCGCAAGGCGGTCATCACCGTTCCGGCGTACTTCAACGACAGCCAGCGGCAGGCCACGATCGATGCCGCCGCCGTTGCCGGGTTCGACACCGAGTGGGACGTGGAAGGCAAGAAAGAAAAGCAGCGGATGCGGATCGTCAACGAGCCGACGGCGGCAGCGTTGGCCTACGCCATGGACAAGAAGAAGGACCAGACCATTGCCGTGTTCGACCTCGGCGGCGGCACCTTCGACGTGTCGGTGCTGGAAGTCGGCGAGGACGGCGTCTTCGATGTGAAGTCCACCAACGGCGACACCCACCTCGGTGGCGACGACTTCGACGAAGTGCTGATCGACTTCATCGCCAACGAGTTCAAGAAGGAAAACGGCATCGACCTCCGCAAGGATCAGATGGCCCTGCAACGCCTGAAGGAAGCGGCAGAACGCGCGAAGAAGGACCTGTCGCAGCAGACCAGCACCGACGTGAACCTGCCGTTCATCACGGCCGACGCGAGCGGGCCGAAGCACCTGATGCTGACGGTCACCCGCACGCAGTTCGAGAAGCTGGTGGACCACCTGTTCGAGCGGTGCAAGAAGCCGGTCCTGACCGCGCTGACCGACGCCGGCCTGAAGCCGGGCCAGATCGATGAGATCGTGCTCGTCGGCGGCATGACGCGGATGCCGCGGGTGCAGCAGTTGGTGAAGGACATCTTCGGCAAGGAAGGGCACCGCGGGGTGAACCCGGACGAGGTGGTGGCGATCGGCGCGGCCATCCAGGGGGCGCAACTGCTGCTCGGCTCGAAGTCCGAACTGCTGCTGCTAGACGTGACGCCCTTGAGCCTCGGCATCGAGACGCTCGGCGGGGTGAT
>JBBQCQ010000402.1:0-4641 GCA_038318835.1 Gemmatales bacterium
TCCGCCTTCTCGGGCGTCACGTTCATCACGTGCACGTCGTCCCGCAGGCACGCCGGGGCGCCGTCGCACGCGCCGATGCACTCGGCGAATTCCAGCGTGATCTTGCCGTCCGTCGTCGTCTGCCCGCAATGAACGTCGAGCTTCTTCTCGCAGTGCTCGATCAGTTCATACGCCCCACGGAGCATGCACGCCAACCCGCGGCAGACCCACAATCGCGTCTGGCCGAGCGAGTCGCCGCCGGTCTTGAAGAACGCGTAGAAGGTCATCGTGTCGTGGACTTCCGACGGGTGCAAATCGAGTAGGTCCGCGATCTCGACGATGGCCTCGTTCGACACAGTGCGGTAGTGGTCGTGAACGAGGTGCAACGCCGGCAGCGTGACCGCCTGCTTCCGCGGGTAGCGGGGGATGTAGTCCCGAATCTTGTTTTTGATCTCTTCGGACAGCACGCCCATCACAGATGCCCCCAAAGCCCACGCACGGCCGTGCGCGGGCTTTCGCCCACTAACGGTCCAACTCCGCCGCGATGATGTTCAGGCTCCCCAACACGGCCGGGATGTCGCTGATCTGGTGCCCCTCAATGAGGTGAGGGAAGACCGCGAAGTGGATGAACGACGGCGGCCGCGTCCGTGCCCGCCAGGCCTTCGCACTGCCGTCGGACACGAGGTAGAAGCCGAGTTCGCCGTTGGCCGTCTCGTTCGCCCCGTACACCTCGTTCACCGGCGTCTCGAACCGGCGGTTCCACATGAACAGCTCGAAGTGCTGAATCAACCCCTCGATGCTGCGGTACGTCGCGGCCTTGTCGGGGATGTTCAGCTTGTCTTCCGTTTGCAGGTTCACCGGGCCGCTCGGCAGGTTCTCCACGGCGGCCTTGATGATGTTGACTGACTGCACCATCTCTTCCATGCGGACCAGATACCTGGCCAAGCAGTCGCCGCCCTTCGAGCAGGCGATCTTGAAGCTGCCGGCGAGTTCGCCGTAGGCCAGGTACGGCTCGTCCTTCCGCAAGTCTCGCACAACGCCGGCCGCCCGGGCGACCGGGCCGGTGCAGCTCATGTTGATCGCTTCCTCTTTCGTGAGGGTGCCGATGCCCCTGGTGCGGTCGAGGAAAATCTTGTTGCGGTTGAGCAATCGCACCACATCCGCGTGAACCTTCGGGAAGCTATCCGTGAAGACGCGGATGAGTTTGATCCAGTCGTCAGTCACGTCGTTCATCAGCCCGCCGACCCGGACGAAGCTCGGGTGGAACCGCTGCCCGCTGGCCTGCTCAATGATGTTGTAAATTTTCTCGCGTTCGTTGAAAGCGTACAGGAACGCCGTCAGCCCGCCGAGGTCGAGCGCCGCCGCCCCGACGCACAGCAGGTGATCGGACATACGGGCGAGTTCGGCCAGGATGGTGCGAATGTACTTGCACCGTGGCGTGATCTCGATGCCCATCAACTTCTCGACCGTGTGCATCCACGCGATCTCGTTCCCCAGCGGCGAGATGTAGTTCATCCGGTCAACGACGGTCACATACTGATTGAAGTCGAGGTCTTCGCCGAGTTTCTCGAAGCCCGAGTGGAGGAAGCCGATGTCCGGCACCGCCTTAACGATCGTCTCGCCGTCCAGCGTGAGGATGAGGCGCAACGTCGTGTGCGTGGCCGGGTGCTGCGGGCCGAAGTTCAGGGTGTAAAGGAACTCCTGGTCTGCACCAGCCTCAGTACTCAGATCGAGAGCTTCAAGTGGCATAAGAGGTTCCAAGAATCTCACGCAAAGCCGCTAAGACGCCAAGAAGAGAGGGAAAACAAATTCATTTCTATTTTTTTCGGACTCTAACTCATTCTTCTCCGCTTGGCGTCTTAGCGACTTTGCGTGAGATGTTTTCTGTGTTATCCTTCCGCCCGGGTCAGCTTCTCAAAGTTGTGCCGCTCGCCGTCACCCCGCAGCGGATAGTCCTTCCGCAGCGGGTGGCTGGTGAACTCTGTCGGCATCAGAATCCGCCGCAGGTCCGGGTGGCCGGGGAAGGACACTCCGAACAGGTCGAAGACTTCCCGTTCCATCCAGTCGGCCCCGCGCCACAGGTCCGTCACCGTTGGCAGTTCCGGGTCGGGGTCGTTCACGTAGGTCTTTACGAAAATCCGCTCGGCCGTGCTCGCGTTCATCAGGGCGTACACCACACCGAAGCGGTCGGTCGCATCGGGGTAGCCGAGGTAGTCGATGCCGGCCAGGTCGCTGAGCATGTTGAAGCCGAACTGCTCCTTCAGCGTCCTCAGCACATCGTAGACCTTCTCGGCCGTCACAATCACGCGGAGGTTGTCGCGGAACTCCTCGGCGCGCACGGCCTCACCGAACTTCTGCTGCAACGGGGCGAAGTAGTTGGCGGGCATGGTTTACTTTCCCACCATCGGCAGGTGCCGGACGCGGGTGCCGGTGCGGTAATCGCCCGGCGTCACGACGACATCTTCCGGCGGCAGTTCCTTCACGAGCGGCGCAGGCCCTTCGTAGGCCGTGCGGCGGTAGAACTCGCGGGCGTTGAGCGTGCCGGTTGCCTGAATCTTCTCTTGCAGGTCGAGGATGCTGCGAATGAGTTGTTCCGGCCGCGGTGGGCAACCGGGCACGTACACGTCCACCGGGATGAAGCGGTCAATGCCCTGGACGACGGCGTAGGTGTCGAACACGCCGCCGCTGCTGGCACACGCGCCCATGCTGATGCACCACTTCGGCTCTGGCATTTGCTGCCAAATGCGTTGCATCACCGGCACCATCTTCATCACCACCCGGCCGGCGACGATCATCACGTCGCACTGCCGCGGGCTGAACCGCATCGCCTCGCTACCGAACCGGGCGATATCGTATCGCGAACTCGCCGTCGCCATCAGTTCGATGCCGCAGCACGCCGTCGCGAACGGCATTGGCCAGAGCGAGTGCTTGCGAATCCACGACGCGATGGCGTCGAGGTTCGTGACGAACACGTTGTCGTCGAGTTTCAGCGCCATTGGAAAACTCCCTTCCGCCAGGCGTACAGGTACGCGATGGCGAGCGTGGCGAGGAACACGAGGATTTCGATGAACACGATCGTGCCGAAGTGAGTCTTCCAGTACGGGTCGCCGCCGCCGGAGTACGCGATCACCGCCCACGGGTAGAGGAACAAAAGTTCCACGTCGAACACGAGGAAGAGAATCGCGATCAGGTAGAAGCGGATGTCGAACTGCATTCGGGCCGAGCCGATCGGGTCCATCCCCGATTCGTAGGGCATCTGCTTGACCTTCGTGGGTCGTTGTGGCTTCAAAAACGGGAGGAAGTAGCCGACGTGCGTGGCCGCGAGCATGGCCATCGCGAGGCCGGCGATGACGCCAACGTAGATCAGGGCTGGGTAATAGGCCGACAGGTCGAACGCGGGTTCGAGCCCAGCGGGCGTCAAGACCGGGGAGGCTACTGCCATTCGCGCGTCACTCCGTGTTGCCACAGGATCGCGACTTTGTGAATCTTTTCACAAGCTTCTGTTCCCCCTCATGGTAGACAGTCGCGGGCGACAGTCAAGTAAGTTCGGAACTGGCCCGCAGATGACGCGGATTTCCACGCAGATGAAGATGATGGAAACTCAGAATCAATTTCTCGGTTTTTATCATCTTCGATCCGCGTCCGAAGGTCGGCGTCATCCGCGGGCCGTTCGGGGCTTTACTCCGACCTCACGTGCTGTACCAAGTCATCACCCCTTCGGATAGGAGTTTCCCATGCGATGCGCGATTCTCTCCCTCGTGCTGTTTGCCTCACCGCTCGCAGCGGTCGAACCCGCGGACCTGTTCGCCCGAAAGAACCTCGTGGCGTGGTGCATTGTGCCATTCGATGGCAAACACCGCGGGCCAGATGAACGGGTGGCGATGCTGAAGAAGCTCGGCTTCGAGCACTATGCCTACGACTGGCGCAACGAGCACTTGCCGAGCTTCGAGAAGGAACTGGTCGCCCTGAAACGCGAACACATCACCCTCGAAGCCGTCTGGTTCCCGGCGTCGCTGGACAAGAACGCGAAGTTCCTGCTGGAAATGTTGGAGAAGCACAATGTTCAGACGCAACTCTGGGTGACGATGAACGGCGGCAGCGAGACGACGACGCCGGACGAGCAAGCGAAGCGGGTGAAGCAGCACACCGACGCGATTCGGCCCATCGCGGAAGCGGCCGGCAAGATCGGTTGCACGGTCGGCCTGTACAACCACGGCGGCTGGTTCGGCGAGCCAGAGAATCAACTCGCCATCCTCAAGGAACTCAACCTCAAGAACATCGGCATCGTCTACAACTTGCACCACGGCCACGACCACCTCGACCGCTTCCCGCAGTTACTCAAAGTGATGAAGCCACACCTATACGCGGTGAACCTCAACGGTACCGTGAAGGGCGGCGATAAGGCCGGGAAGAAGATTCTGCCCCTCGGCCAGGGCGACGAGGACTTGAAGCTACTGAAGGCGATCGTTGACAGCGGCTATGGCGGTCCCATCGGCATCCTCGGCCACACCGACGACGACGCGGAGGAGCGGTTGAAGGACAACCTCGACGGCCTCGACTGGCTGGTGCCGCAACTCGCGGGCAAACCGGCCGGGCCGAAACCGACGCCACGCACGGGGAAGAAGTAGTCAGCGGCCCATGCCTTTCAGGGTTGCGGTGGCA
>JBBQCQ010000403.1:0-4632 GCA_038318835.1 Gemmatales bacterium
CTGCCGGGGTCGGAGATTCAGGTCGTGAACTCGACCGTCTACCGCGAGGAGTACGAGGCCGGGCTGTACTGCCACCTCGGCGACCGGCCGGCGTTCACACTGCTCGAATTCAACTGGGTCGAGAAAAACTACCCGCCGGACGCGGTCGAACTCATCGGCTGGCTCCGCGACCGCGGCACGACGCCGATCATCGCCCACCCGGAACGGCACGACTTCTTCACTCGCGAACCGAAGCGGCTGCGCAGTCTGGTCGAGGCCGGGGCGTGGGTGCAAATCACCGTGGACTCGCTGCTCGGCGTCAACGGCCCCGTGCCGAAGGCGGCCGGCGAGGCGATGCTGCGCACCTACCCCGACGCGGTGCTGGCATCCGACGCGCACAGCCTCCGCCGCTGTTCCGGGCTGGCCGTCGGGTTCGTGCTCGTCACCGACTGGCTCGGCGGGGACTGCGAGCAGCAACTTCGGGCGAACGCCGACCGCGTGCTGGCGACGATGCGATGACAGAACGCGAAGCGCTGTACGCGGTCGTGCTGGCGGAACCGGAGGCCGACGCCCCGCGACTGGTGTACGCCGATTGGCTCGAGGAACACCCCCGCGACGAGGCCGACACCGCCCGCGCGCACTTCATCCGGCTGGAAGTCGAAGCGGAAGCTCTGCCGGCCGACTCGCCGGACCGGGCGGCGATGGAGGCGGCGGCCGCGAAGCTGTTCAACCGCCACAGCGACGCCTGGAACCGCGACCTGCCGACGTGGGACGAGTGGTACGACAGCACGCTCGTCTACCGCCGCGGCTTCCCGGAGGAATTGCGGACGGTGTTCCGCAAACTTGCTCTCAGCGGCGGCCGGTTGTTCACGGCAGCCCCGATCCGGTCGCTGTGTGTGACTTCACCGCGGGGATGGCCCCCGAGTTTCAACGTACTGCTCCAAGCGACGGACGGGCGGCTTCCGGACCTGAACCGGCTGCGGGCACTGACGATCGGCCCGCGACTACGACTGGGCGGTAACGACGAAGGCGTACGCCGGACATTCCGAATCGCCACGACGTACCCGACACTGGAGAATCTCACGTCGCTGTCGTTCGCCGGAAACGGCATTGAAGATGAAGCTGCCCTCTCGCTCGTTCACGCCTTGCAAGACGCCGTTTTCCGGGATTCGCTCGAAGAACTCGACCTGTCGGACAATCTCATCCGGGCGGCCGGAGCGATCAACCTGAGCGTGAATCCGTTGTTCTCTCACCTGCGACGGCTGACCCTTACGGGCAATCCGCTCACCGCCGACGGCCGGCGGATGCTGCGGAACCACTTCGGCGACCGCGTAGTGTTCTGAGATTTGCCCCCTCCCGGCTTTGCGGGAGAGGGCCAAACGGCCCGCGGTTGTTTCTGCGAGCGGCCGCGTGGTATACTGGGAAGTGTTACCCCCACCTGCGTGAGTTGGTATGATCCTGATCCGCCCCAAAGTCGCAGACCTCGTGTTCCGGCTGTACGATCGGCCGGTTCATCCGGAGTTGTTCGACCCTGTGGCCGTGCGGACGATGAAGCGGCACGATTCCACGCTGATCGTGCGGTTGACGGCCACCGGGCACGTCCTCGAATGGCACCGCGATGACACGCACTTGGTGGAGATGACCGCAGCCGGCGACCAGGTGTTGCCGGACGGTGGCCGGCTGATGCACAAGTTCCTCGGCGAACGGAAGGGCCGGTGCCAGGTCGGCGGCGTGAAGTATCACGTGAACCTGCACGCCGAGGTGCTGCCGCCGGAAGTGTTCCTGCACGTTCACGACGAATTGGCGACCGAAGGGGCGAAGCGGGGGATGCTGTTCTACTTTGCCCCGCACCGGCGGATGTCGCTCGCGCCGCTGGGGCTGGTGACGGTCGAACCGCTGCCGACGGGCCTGTCGGTGGCGACTTTCCACACCTTCCCGGCCGAGCTCACGGTGGTGAAGACGCAATCGCTGATCGAGTTTTGAACGTGCCGGCGGAGCGTGGTGGTTGAAGGATCGCCACCCGAATGAACCGCCCTTTCAGGGCGGGGCGTTGGGTGGCCATCGGTCCCAGGCCTGCGCTTCGCTCCGACCTGGGCTGACAGAACCGACCTTTCAGGCCGGAAAGACATGGTTTTCGGGCCTGAAAGGCACGTTCTACCAGCCCAGGTCGGAGTCGCGAAGCGACGGAGGCCTGGGTAAACGACCCCCACCCGCCCCCGCCCTGAAAGGGCGGTTCTTTTGCTTTACGACTTGACCTTCGGCAGGGGGCCGCCGACGGCGAATTGGCCCTTCAGACGCTGGCCGGTGTGGCTCACGTCCATCACCCGGCCGTTCTCGTCGAGGGCCAAGTGGTAGCGGTCCGCCCCCTGAATGCGGTGCAGCGTCAGGTGGTAGTCTTCTTTCGCCAGGGCCAGGTGGGCGAGCTTCTCCGGCTTCTGCGGGGCCCGCACGCGGCCCCACGATCCGTCGCCCAGGTACAGCACGCCGTTGTCGTGGGCCAGGCCGTTGATGAGCGGCTTCGTCCGCTTGAAGGTGTGGTCGTGGTGTTCGAGCACCACCGGCACGCGGTGCTGCTCGAACAGCGGCACCCAGTGCTGGCGGCTCTCCTCGCCCGTGCCGAACCCGGTTTTCGAGGTGGTGGTCATGCTCCGGTACGACGGGTACGACGGCACATGGTTCACCACCATCACGTTCGGGTGGTCTTCCCGCTCTCGCAGCACGAAGTCCAGCCACGCCGTCTGGTCGCCGCGGATGGGGCTCGTGTGGCCGGTATCTAGCAGGATCAGGCTGAGGTAGTCGCCGAAGTCGAGCGTGGCGTAGCCCGTCTCTGGGTAGAGGCCGTCGAACAGACCGTAGAAGAACGGAGCCTTCTCGCGCTTCTGGTTGTACGCGCCGTTCACTTCGTGGTTGCCGATGCACGGAATGAGCGGGATCATCCGCCCACCCTTGCCGATCATGGTGCGGGTGTAGTTGCGCATGAAGGCGAGGTTGACCTCGACCGACTTGCCGTTGTCGTAGGCCAGGTCGCCGCCGATGACGACGAAGGCCGGGTTCTGCCGGGCGGCCTGAATGTTGTTGGCCACGGCGTGCGGGTTGATGCCGGCATCGCCGCCAGAGATGAAGCTAAGGGTATCGGTCGCCTTCGTCGGCATCGTGCGAAACTTGTACGTCGGCGACAGGTTCTTGCCGATCTTGAAGTCGTATTCGGTGTCCGGTTCCAGGCCGGTCAGCTCCGCCCGGAAGACCTTGAGGTCGGTATCCGGGTGGTACGGCTTCACGATCGGCTTTTGCTTCTCCCAGCTATCGCCGTCGGTTTCGCCATAGTAAACCGTGGTGTCTGGCGTTTCTCCGCGGACGCCGACCCACTGGACGACCATCGTTGTTGTCGGGTCGCGGAACCACGTCAGGAACAGCGTGGACGGCTGAAACGGTGCTTCTTCGAGCGTCTTCGCCGGTTTGACGTCCTGAGCGGGAACGAGATTGGCCGCGAGGCCCGCCATTGCAGAGCCGAGGAACGCTCGGCGAGTGTAGGGTGAGAACATGGGGTTCGAGTCTGGAAAAGTGGTGAAGCGGTAGGACCTTCTCTAGAAGTGTATCGGGTTCGGTCGGGCGTTCATAAGAAGAATTCACAAATTTTTGGTGAACAACGCGACATCCGTCCGCGGCTGAAAGAGAAGAATCTCTCGCAAAGCCGCCAAGGCGCAAAAGAAGAGAAAGAGAAGAGAGCTTTTCATAACCGCGGTGGAAGCCTTCGCGAGATGTGGAAGACTTTTGCACGGCCAGGCTCTGAAAATCTCTTCTCAGTTTTCTTGTCTTCTTTGCGCCTTGGCGGCTTTGCGTGAGATTCTTCTTGATTCGCTTTCCCCCAAAGGGCTGACGTCGCGCCCTTCGCTGGGGCAAGATATAATCTTCACATGGACCCACACCAGCCGCCCGACGTTCTGCAACTCACCCAGCGGGGCCATCGGTACGCCCGCCGCCAGGAATACGCGAAGGCCGTGGAGGCCTTCACCGGCGCGATCGACCTCGATCCGACCGACGCCGACCTGTACTACCATCGCGGCAATGCGCATGCGTCGGCCGGGCAGTTGGATCGGGCCATCGAGGACTTCGAGCAGGCGATCAACCTCCAGCCCGATCTGCACGCCGCCTACCACAATCGCGGCACGGCCCACGTGGACTTGCTGAAGTTCGATGAGGCCATCGCCGACTTCACGGAAGCGATCCGGCTGAACCCGACGGACATCGACCCGCTCAACGGCCGTGGGGCCGCCTACAGCCGCAAGGGGGACTTCGACGCGGCCCTCGCCGACTACACAGCCGCCCTGGAGATCGACCCGAAGGCCTTCCGCGTGTACTTCAACCGGGCGAACGCCCACAGCACGAAGGGGGAGAACGAAAAGGCCGTCGAGGACTACTCGGCCGCCATCCGGTTGCACCCGCAACACGCCCGGTCGTACATCTACCGCGCGCTCTGCTACGAGAACCTGGAGCAAACCGACGACGCACTCGCCGACCTGGGCACGGCCCTGCGGCTGAACGGCCGGTCGCCGGAGGCGTTCTGGCACCGGGCACGGCTCTGGGCCGACCGCGGCGAGTACCACAAAGCGGTCGAAGATTATTCGTGGGTGATCCACTACGACCCGGACGAGC
>JBBQCQ010000404.1:0-4630 GCA_038318835.1 Gemmatales bacterium
GTCGGCAAAGATTCCAACATCGACCCGGTCATCATCTACGTCGGTCTGCACGGCGGTGTAAGCCGAACCGGCGACCCCATCCTGTACGTCGGCCGCGACCCCGATCGCAAGGCCGGCATTGCCATCGAAGCCGACCGCCCGGCCGTTCGCCTCTCGACCATCCTCGATAAGCTCGACGAGCGAGCCGGCAAGAAGCGCAAGCTTCTCGTTCTTGACACCGGCCGCGCCCTGCCCGATCCGAACGTCGGCGAAGTGTCCTCAGACTTCGCCCATGCGGTGAAGAAGCAACTGGGCGACCGCATCGCCAAAACGCCGACGCTGGCCGTCGTCCTCGCCGCCGATGAGGGGCAGCGGGCATGGGACTCGGCCGACCTGGGCATGACAGCCCTGGCGTATCACCTTATGAAGGCCCTGGCCGAGGGGGCCGGCCGCGAAAACATGGCGTCGTACCGGGCGGACGAACTCTTCGCATCGGTCAAGCGGGAGGTCGAGTCGTGGTCGAAGAATAACCGACCGACGCCGCAGGTGCCGCAACTGCTGCCGGCCGCGGAGGCTTGGGCCGCCGACGAGGTGCGGAAAGCCCGCTACGGCGAGCGTCTGTTCTACAAACCCACGCAGGCTGTCCCGCCGCTGGCCGAGGTTTCCCCACCGGCGCCGATGACCCCGCCGGCGAAGCTGAAGGACGAGTGGCAGACCGCCACGGCCCTGGCCACCCGCGTGCCCACCCCGGCGACTTACACGCCGGCCGCCTGGCGGCGGTATCGCGAACTACTGCTGCGGTACGAGCAGGCCACCATGGCCGGCGATGCGAAGGGGGCGGACACCTTGCGAGGGCCGCTGGACGCCACGCGCCAGTTCATCGAGCGCGGCCTGGACCTGAAACTCGACTCGACTGGCTTCCTGCTGCCGCTGGCCGCCAGTGCCGGCCTGCCGACGCCGATGGCCACTGCGGCCGACGCTGAGCCGAAGGCCACGACCCTAGCCGATGCGCAGAAGCGTGCCCGCGACGCCGTCGGCGGGGCCGCCCAGATTCCCGTCGAACTTCACCTGCCGATCATGCTCCATCACTACGTCAAGAACGTGCTCAAAATCGAGAACGAGAAACCATTGGGCACCAACTGGATGCCAGCCGTGCAGACCCGCCGGCTTGCCGAACAGGCCGCCCTCGGCGTGCAACCCGGCAGCGTCGATTTCCCCTACAGCGAGCGGGTGTGGCCGGAAATCGCGAAGTCGGTGCGTGAGGCCGACGTCGTTCGCCGGCAGGGAGAAGACCGCGTGCTCGGGCCGGACCCCAAGACCGCGTTGCCCGCCTTCAAGAGCGCCGACACGAAGTACCGGGCCGCCCTGGCCACCGCCCGGCAGTTCCAGGTGCCGCTGGGGCTTCGCGATCGGGTACTCGCCGACCTGCCGTTCATCACGCGCTGGCTGACCGAGATCGATGACCCCGCCGTCGCTCCGCGGGCCAACGAGTCCGTCCGCGAACTGTGGAAAGAAACTCTTATTCTGGCCGAGCGACTCGACCTGCGGGGCGACCGGCCGTTCGAGTCGACCGCCGTCGAGACGTCGGTGAAGAACGTGACCCGGCTGTACAAGGAACTGCAGCAGAACATCTCCGATGCGGCCGATGACCCGCGGAAGGCCGACGCGCAGTCGAACTGGCAAATCATCGAACACCTGCTCTTGTTGCCCCCGCCGCTAATCTCGCCGCAGGACCGCGAGCGGCTCGTCGCGCGGGGGCGGGACATCTCGTGGAAGTTCAGCACAGGGGCGGCAGAAGGGGTTGCGGGGAATGTGCCCCCGGCGGACGAGAAAGTCCTCCGCCGGATGAAGGCCGCCGCCGAGTCGCTCGGCGGCGAGTGGGCGCGATGGGCCGTCGTGCAGAAGGACCTGGGCGAAGTTCGCGGGAACCTGGCCCCCGGCGAGAAGCTGTTCGAGCAGACCGCCGAACTGTCGGCCAACCTGGCGGCGCACCGCGAGCGGCAATCGGACTTCACGAAGTATCCGACCGGTGGCCCGGTCGAGTGGGCGCAGGCGGAATTGTTCAGCCGCCTCGCCGTTCCCCCCGGCCCGCTCAGCGGGTTCGAGCCGGCCGCGGTGAATGCCCAGGCTCGGTGGAAAAACCTGCTCGAAGGGGAGGCCGCCCGGATCGCCCTCGACCACGGGTACAACGAGGCCGGTCAGCCGTACTTCAGCACGACCGTCGCGCCGGCCCTGCTCGCCGACGCCGACAAGATCGCCCAGACCCTCCCCGAAGACCGCCGCGCGAAGACCGCGGATGCCACGATGGCCGCCCGCCTCGCGCTCGCCCGGCCCCTGCGGATGGAGAACGCCGACGGCGGCAACGGCACGATCCGCTGGACGACGGAAACCGACCGCACCCTGCGGTACCGCGTCGATCCGACGCCGTACCGCACGCCCGACGATGGGGGCAAGTCGCCGGCCATTGTTATTCCCGGCGAGGCCGTGATGTTCTGGCGGGCGACGGAACCGGACTTGCTCACCGTCAACGCTCCGCCGCGGCAACTCATCGATCTGTCGAATGCCGGCGAGTCCACCCGGCCGCTCACCGTCATGGCCGGCAAGGGCATCGACGCGGCCGCCAAGGAGACGAAGACGGCAGTCATCACGGCTGCCGGATACTTCCGCGGCCAGCGGGCCGACCTGACCCAGACCACGACGATCAACGTCAACCGCCGGCCCGACCTCGTCGTCTCGGACATTCGCCCGAAGCGCGGTGCGGTCCTGGCCGTCCGGGCCGACAAGGACTTCGACCCCGGGGCTGTGAGCATCTTGCTCGACTTCTCCGCGAGTATGAAAGACGCCTGGGATGGCCCCAAGAAGAGCACGGAGAAGGAGGAGCCTCCCAAGAACAAGAAAGATGAGATCGTCGGCATCCTCGAAGATTTGCTCCGCGATCTGCCCGAGGGTACCGACCTTACCATCCGCGTGTTTCACGACAACCCTGGCTTCGGTGACAAGAACAGTACCCTCGTCTTCCCCGGCGACTTCGGGGCGGTGAAATTTGGCAAAGTCCTCACCGGGACAAACAGCATCATCCAGAAGATCAAGAACATCGACGCCACCGGGGCCACCCCGCTGGTGCCGACCATGAAAGCAGCCATGGACGACATCAAGGACTACCAGGGCGTGAAGACGCTCATCGTCCTCACCGACGGGGCTGACACGACCCGCCAACCGGACGCGTTCACGCCCGACGAACTGAGGGGCGGCGTAATCGGAGCCACGGAGATGAAGAAGACCAAACTCGTCCAGCGGCAGAAACTCATCGACCTCGTCCAGAAGGACGTGCAGGGCATCAAGCGGGACGACTTGGCCGTTCACATGGTCATCTTCGGGGCTGGCAAGGAGGAAGAAGAACTCGGCGAGGCGATGTTCAACAAGGTGGAGGAGTGGGAGACGCCCGGCCGTGTGTACCGGGCGGCAGACTCGGCGGAGCTGAAAAAGGGCCTCAAAGACGCCCTGCGGCCCAAGCCCCGGCTGCTGATGCGCAACGGTACAGCCATCCCGGCGAACCGCCCCCAGAAGATTTACCTCCCGAAGGACGGCCTGCCGACGAACCGAACCGAGCAGACCGACGGCGAACTGCGGTGGTGGGGGTTCGTGCCGCCGGACTTGTACCAACTGAAGTACTTCCGGTCGAAGCAGAACATGTCGTTCGCCCCCGGCGATGCGGTGTGCGTGCGGTTGGAGAAGGCCGGCGGCGGGGCGGTCCGGTTCCGCCGGGAGATTTACTACCGGGACATCGTCGATCTGACGCGCGTGACCGGGCGGACCGACGACTCCAACGGCGACTGGTTCCTGTCGGCCCCGGAATTCGCGTGGCGGAACTCGAACTTGAACTACCTGGCGACGACCGTCTCGCTGGAAGAGAAGCGGGCGGTGGACGTGGGCCTGGGTGGCGATCTCGGTCAGGTGCTCCCGCGGTTCGTCTGGTGGGTCGTCACTCGCCCCGGCGCGACCGGCGAGGAGCGGTTCCCTGGGCCGGTGTCGGTCCACAACCTGGAGGGGCACTTCGCCCCCTCGTGGCGGATCGTAGGGGACAATGGTTCAAGCCCGATCGGAGCCAACTATCGCGTCCGCGGGTGGCCGGTGTATGGGGACGCACCGTCGCTCAGTGCCCAACCGGTGCAGTTCAGCGCGAAGGACCTGGAGACCGGCGTGCCCCACCAACTGCCGCCGACGGCGACCATTCGGGCAACGATCGAAACGATTCCGTTCGTGACCGATCCGTCGGTCAACCCCCGCTTGCCCGCCGAGTTTGTTGGCAAGGATCAGCGGTGCCTGGTGATCCGCGTAGACGACACGCAGGGCCGCCTGTTGCAAGTGCGCGTCCCGCAACTGGACGTGGCCGTGAAAGAGCACCGCTACTTCTACGAGAAGGACGGGCAAGACCCGGTCCGCCCGAAGGTGGCCGGGTACACGGCCGTACTCGGCCCGATCAGCGATGACGCCGTCCGCCGTCTGACCGAAATCGATATCAACCTCGTCTCCGTATCGGACGTGATCGCCGAGGCCGGCAAGCCACCGCTCATTCTCAACCTGCAAGCTCCGAAGAAGACCGAGCGAGACCTGGACCCCGTCGAACCGGGGACCGAACCGGTGAAGAAGT
>JBBQCQ010000405.1:0-4626 GCA_038318835.1 Gemmatales bacterium
GCAGCGTACTGAAAACCAAGTGTCCAGTCAAACTCGCCTGAACAGCGATCTCGGCCGTCTCTTTATCTCGGATTTCTCCCACGAGAATGATGTTCGGAGCTTGCCGTAGCATCGAGCGGATAATCCGCGCAAAGTCGAGGCCGATCTGGTGTTTCACCTCCACCTGGTTGATGCCGGGTAGGTAATACTCGACCGGGTCCTCGGCCGTGATGATCTTTCGGTCCGGCCGGTTAAGTTCGTTCAGCACGGCGTACAGCGTCGTCGTTTTCCCCGACCCCGTCGGGCCGGTGACGAGGAAAATCCCGTTCGGACGTTTGATGATGTTCTGGAACCGGACGTATTCCTCCTCCGCGAAGCCCAACTCTTTCACGCTCACCTGAATGTTGCTGCGGTCGAGAATCCGCATCACGGTCGATTGGCCGTGGACGCTTGGCAAGAGACTCACACGAAGGTCAAAGTGTTTCGTGGCCACCGTCATCTTGATCCGGCCGTCCTGTGGCCGGCGTTTCTCGGAAATGTCGATGTTCGACATAATTTTAATGCGGGACGTGAGTGCCGACTGAAGTCGTCGCGGCACGGCGTCCCGTTCGACCAGGATGCCGTCGATCCGGTAGCGGATGCGAACGCGGTCGCCGAACGGCTCCACGTGAATGTCCGAGGCCCGCTGCGAGATCGCTTCCGAGATGATAAGGTTCACGAGGCGGATGACCGGGGCGTCGCTCCCCTCGTCCGCCGCGAGGGCGGAAGCACTATCCACCTGCGTGAACTCGATGGCCGTGTCGGTGAACTCGACCAGCATCGAGTCCACCGACTCGGTTTCGGTCTGGCCATAATTCCGGTTGATCGCTTCCTGAATCTGTTCCTGCGGTGCGAGAACCGGCCGGATGTCGCGGTTGAGGACAAACCGCAGTTTATCCAACACTTCGATGTTCGTCGGATCGGCCATCGCGATCTTCATCTCGTTACCTTCGAGCGCGAGCGGCAGCACGATGTTTTCGCGGGCCACCGACTCCGGCACGAGTTCTGTGACGGCCTTCGGGATTTCAAGGGTGGTCAGGTCCACGAACTCGAAGCCGCTGTGCTCGGCCATCGCCCGCGACGATTCGAGCAACGGCACGTAGTTCAGCTTCGCGAGCGCATCTTGCAACCGCAGGCCGGTCGAAGCGGCCATGTTCGACGCTTCCTCGACCTGATCGGGGCTGATGAGCTTTTTCTTGACGAGTACGTCGGTGAAGTCGTTCCTTGCCTTGGCCATGTCAGTGCTCCTGTAAAGACGGTAAAAGACGTGTACGGAATCAGGGCGTCGGCCGCCGCAGATTTCGGAAACTACGAATGGGAATCGAGATTCGGCAACCGGTCACGGAGAATGATGAACGAACGCAGACAGTCATATGAATGGTCGATGAGAAGGACTCTTTTCTCTATCTTGTCCGAACGGACCCCCTTTCCACAAGTACCGAATTGTGAAAAATGACCTGAAAGCCGAATACGGCACGCAGATGACGCGGACTTCGGCGCGGATTATCGCGGGATAGAACCTAAACCGGATTTGTCTTGATCCGGTTTTTATCCGCGTCCGAAGGTTCGCGTGCTCCGCGTGCCGTTTTCCCTCTTGTCCCTTAGAGCAACACCATGACTCGTGTTCTGTTGGCACTGCTCGTCTGCTCCCTGCCGGTCGCGGCTCAGGATCAACCACTGACCCGCATCGCCTTCGGCTCGTGTGCCGACCAGGACAAACCGTGCCCCATCTGGGCGTCCATCGGCAAACTCCAACCGGAACTCCTCGTGCTCCTCGGTGACACGATTTACGCCGACCTGGACAAGTCGAAAAAGATGTCGCCGGAACTGATTCAATCGAAGTACGACACCCTGAACGCGCTCCCCGCTTTCGCCGCGTTGCGGAAAGCGACGCCGATGATGGCCGTCTGGGACGACCACGACTACGGCAAGAACGACGGCGACGCCCGCTTCCCGTTCAAGGATCAGTCGCAGCAAATCTTCCTCGACTTCCTCGCCGTGCCGAAGGACTCGCCGCGGCGGACGCGCAAGGGCGTCTACCACGCGGAAGTCTTCGGCCCGCCCGGCAAGCGGGTGCAGGTGATCCTGCTCGACGGCCGCTACCACCGCAGCACGCTGAAGACGAAGTTCGACCCGCGACGGCGGTTGACCGAATCGCTACCGACCGACGACCCGACTGCCACGTTCCTCGGCGACGAACAATGGAAGTGGCTCGAAGAGCAACTGAAGGTGCCCGCCGAAGTCCGCTTGCTCGGCTCGGGAACGCAGGTGTTGAGCGACGAACACCCGTTCGAGAAGTGGTCCCTGATCCCGCACGAACACGCCCGCCTGTACCAACTCATCCGCGACACGAAGGCCAACGGCGTGATCGTCCTCAGCGGCGACCGCCACCTGGCGGAACTGTCGGTATCCACCGACGCCATCGGCTACCCGCTGTACGACATCACGAGCAGCGGCTTCAACCAGGCGACGCAGTCGTGGCGGGCCCCGGAGAAGAACCGTCACCGCGTGGCCGCCATGCCGTTCGGCAACAACTTCGGCTTCATCACGATCGACTGGGCGAGCGAAACCAGCCCGCGGTTGACGCTGCAACTCCGCGACGAGGACGGCGAGATCGCGGTCCGCCACCCGATCCGCCTCGGCCTGCTGACGGCCAACGAGCAACCCGAACGGGCGGTGGTGAAATTGGCGGAGGGGATGATCAACCCGGCCGCCGCCCTGAAGGGCAAGGTCGGCGACGAGGTGACGGTGCAATTCGAGGTGCAAGCCGCCCGCCTGACGGCCGACAAGAAGCGGATGTTCCTGAACAGCGAAACCGACTTCCGCGGCGAGAAGAACTTCACGGTGGTGCTGAACGCGAAGGCCCGCGAAGCCGCCTACAAGGACGCGACCGGCGACACGTTCAAGGGCAAGACCGTCCGCGTGAAGGGCAAGCTCTCCGCCTACCAGGGCAAGATGCAGATCGAAGTGGACGACGAGAAGCAGATTGAGGTGGTGAAGTAGGCGACCGTTGACCGTGATTCGTTGGGCCGGTACGCTACCGGTTATGGATTACATCCAACTCATTACCGTCGAGCCGGGTAAGCGGAGCGGCCAGCCGTGCGTCCGCGGCATGCGTATCACTGTTCGGGATGTGCTGGAGTACTTGGCCGGCGGGATGACCGTCGAGGAAGTGCTGGCCGACTTCCCCGAACTCACGGCCGAGGACATTCGGGCGTGCCTGGCGTATGCCGCCGCCCACTTGGCCGGATCGGCCGCGTGAGTCTGCTATTCGACCAAAACTTGTCCCGCCGGTTGCCGGGCCTCTTGGCCGCCGAGTACCCTGGGGCCGAGCAGGTGTTCTTGGTGGGGTTGGCGGCCGCCGACGACCGGGCCGTCTGGGCCTATGCGGCCGCCCGCGGACTGGCGGTGGTGTCCAAAGACGCCGACTTCGCCGCACTGTCGGCGTCCCTCGGCCCGCCTCCGAAGGTCGTGTGGTTGCGGGTCGGGAACGGACCAACCCGCGATGTCGTTAACCTGCTCCGGTCGCGAGTGGCAGATGTCCAGGCCTTCTTGGCCGATCCGTCGGCGGCACGGATCGAGTTGCCGTAGTCGGCGAATCGAAAGCGGTACCTGCCCCGGCGACACGTTCAAGGGCAAGACCGTCCGCGTGAAGGGCAAGCTGTCGAAGCGCCAGGGCAAGTTGCAGATCGAAGTCGATGACGAGAAGCAAATCGAGGTGGTGAAGTAGAGCGCAGGCTACTTCGCCGGCGCCCAGAGCTTGGCCGTACCGTCGGAGTGCGTCGTCAGGAACTCCGCCTTCGCCGGGTTGAACGCGGCCGAGCGCACATCGCCGCCGCGGATGTCGAACACCTCGCGGCCGGTCGCGACGTCGAGGATCGTGTTCGGACTGCCCGACAACAAGACGGCCTTCGCGTCCGAGGAGAACGTGATTCGCTCGGTCCCGTAACGTACCAACTTATGGGTGTGCTGCCGCGACCCATCGTTCGCGTTCCAGATGGCGAGCGACCCTTTGGCATCCCACGTTGCAATTCTGGTCCCGTCGGAACTGAATGCTACAAGGTCCGCGACAACAGGGTCCACCCCCAGCCGCACCTTTCTCTCGACCGCCCCGGAGATGATGTCCGCGTATCCAGCCTTGTTGAACTCGATCCGCTGCTTGCCGTCCGGGTTGTAGTTCGGTACGCGATCTACGTCGACCGTCTTGGTTCGGGTTTTGAGATTCCAGAGGGCGGGAAGCGTTGGTAATTTCGGACCCGGCAGGTTCCAGTATGTTACGTATACGCTCGCCGAGTCTGGGGTCATGGTGGCGCCTCCGATCAGGCCTTGTGTGACCGGGAAACTTAGGCCTTCCAGATTTTTGCCACTCTTGGCGTCCCAAACATCGACCGACCATCCGCCGGCCGTTACGACTCGACTGCCGTCCGAATTAAAGTTCGCGGTGGCAGGTCGCCGACCCGGATTTTTACGATCTCGGGCGTCCATCGAAATCGTCGTCAGCCGGGTGACCCGAATCGCGTCCCACACGTCCACGGAGTCTGTGCCAACGGTCAAGAATCGACTACCATCCGGACTATAGACACCACCTGTCGGCTGACTGCTTCCCCC
>JBBQCQ010000406.1:0-4624 GCA_038318835.1 Gemmatales bacterium
CCACCGATTCCGGCACGCCGAGCGGCAGCACCATGTCGAAGTTCAAGTTGAGTGCCGTCTTCCCCAGCGGCACGACCGGGTTCTCGGCGTAGAACTTCGAGCCGAGTAGCCCCTTCTCTTCGGCCGTCACCGCAAGGAACAGGGCCGAGCGTTTCGGCTTCGGCGATTGCGCCGACCAGCAGCGGGCGAGTTCCATCAGCAGCGCACAGCCGGTCGCGTTGTCGGCCGCCCCGTTGTAGATCGAATCGCCGATGACCGCCCGCCCGACGCCGAGATGGTCCCAGTGGGCGGTGAACACCACGCACTCGGCCTTCAACTTCGGGTCGCTGCCCTCGGCGATGCCGACGACGTTGTTGCTGACGATCTTCTCGACCTTCGTGGGGAAGTCGCCCCTGAGCTTCACACCGAGCGGCACGGCCTTGAACCCGCGGGTGTTGGCCTCCTTCAGGGCACTCTCCACGGTGCGGCCGGACAGGGCGAGCAGTTTCTCGCCGGCCGACCGAGACAACCACCCGGCGAACGCCAGTTGCGGCTCGTCGGGCGACCGCTTCAGTTGTTCGCCTTCGAGCCGCTTAACGACCGAATACGGATACCCGGCCGTCTCGTTGGTGTGGATGATGAAGCACGCCTTCGCACCGCGGCGGGCGGCTTCCTCGTACTTGAACGTCCACCGTCCGTAGTAGGTGAGGGCCTTGCCGCCGAAAAATTTTGGATCGTCCGACGGCGGCTCGTTGGTGAAGAGGATCACCGCCTTGCCCTTCACATCGACATCCTTGTAGTCGTCCCACTCGAATTCCGGGGCGGTGATGCCGTGGCCGAGGAAGATCGCGTCGGCGTCGATGGCCGCCTCGGCCTGTTGCGTGTGGGTGACGCCGGCAAACTCCTCCTCGATGCGGAAGCTCAGCGTGCGGTCGCCGGCCGTCGCCGACAGCGTGGCCGTTGGGGCGGTCGTGATGCGCAACAACGGCACCGGCTGGAAGAACGTGCCCTTCTCGCCGGCGGGCTTGAGGCCGGCCTTCGTGAATTCCTTGACCAGGTACTCGGTGGTCAGTTCTTCGCCGCGGGTGCCCGGCGCGCGACCTTCGAGGCGGTCGCCGGCGAGGTACGCCACGTCGGCCTTCATGCGTTCGGCGTTCGGCTCCTCCGCAAAGGCAGGACCGACGAAGGCAAAGGGAATCAACAGGTGGTGCAGGCGCATCGGGTGTCTCGCGGGGGGCGGAGAGTGCGGGTCATCTTACGAACCGCGTTACGCCTCGGGCGATTCGACGGGGAACCGGTAGTTGACCCCGAAGGCGGAGTCGTAGGCCACGCCGCCAGCCGCGTCGGTGTTGACGAACCACACGGTGAGTTCCGTGGCGGTGGGCGGAACGGCGAACGACTTCGGCGGGAAGTACCCACTCGGTTGTTCGTCCTTCCCGGCCCACTCGGCGGTGAACCAGAGTTCGGGAAACGGGGCGAAGAAGTAGTGCGCAGTGACGGCCCATTTGCCGCCGGCGCGACAGGCCGTCAGCCGGGCCGGCGAGTAGACGATTTCCAGTCGCTGCCCCCGGCGGATCACGCCGTCCTGCTCGACGCCCCAGTCCGGATGAAACGTCAGTCGGGCCGGTTCGGCCATTTCGATTGTCCCCGCGTCAGGCGAAAGGTGTCCTCGCGATCCTACCCGCCGCCCCACGACGCGGCAACCAGAAAGGCGCGCACGGCACACGCGACGTGCCCGACTCTCACACGAACTTCATGTCCCCACGCCGCCCTCGTTCGCATAATAGCCGCCACCCACCCGGAGCATTTTTCATGCGAACCCTTGCCTTGTTCGTTTCGCTCGGCCTTGTCGCCGTCGCGCAGGAGCCGAAGGAGATACCCAAAGCCCCACCGCCGGCCCGTGTGCTGCCGGGGCTTCAGCGCGACGGCTTCGTGCAGTTGCCGAACGGCTGGAAGCTCAACCCGACCGGCCGGCAGATCGAGGTGGGCGACTTCCCCGTGAACATTCAGTTCCACCCGACCGGCCAGTTCGCGGCCGTGCTGCACAATGGCTACCGCGATCATGAAATTGCCATCATCGGACTCGCCGATACCGCTCGCAAGATCGTGTCGCGGGTGACGCTGCCGCAGTCGTTCACCGGCCTCGCGTTCTCGCCGGACGGCAAGCAGCTCTACGCCAGCGGCGGCGAGTTCGACCGCGTCCACGTCTGGGACTTCGACAAAGGTCTGCTGCACAACGCCCGCACGATCAGCATCGAGCAGGAGAAGGGCCGCATGGTGGCCGGCGGCCTGTGCCTCGACGCGGCCGGCAAGGAACTGTTCGTCGCGGCCGTGTGGGCCGATGCCGTGGTGCGCATCCCGCTCGACAACCCGGACAACAAGGTGACGATCCGCCTGACCGCTGCCGAGACGAAGCCGGAAGTACCGCAGGGCGATCCGCCCAGCCCGCCGGACAACCGCCGCGAAGTGGACAAGGACGTGGTCGAGGACATGAGCAAAGGCCTAGTGAAAAACAACTCGTACCCGTACACCTGCCTCGTGGACGCGACCGGCAAGCGGCTGTTCGTCTCGCTGTGGGCGAACGCGAAGGTGGCCGTGATCGACCTGGAGACGAACAAGGTCGTCGCCGGCTGGTCGACCGCCGCACACCCGACCGAGATGGCGCTTTCGCCCAACGGCAAGACGCTGTTCGTCGCGTGCGCCAACTCCACGAAGGTCAGCGTCTTCGACACCGCCACCGGCACGCCGGTGCAGACGATCCACTGTGCCCTCTACCCGCAAGCCCCCAGCGGCAACACGCCGAACAGCCTCTGCCTGACGCCTGACGGCGAGATGCTGTTCGTGGCCAACGCCGACGCGAACAACCTCGCGGTGTTCAACGTCGCCGACCCGAAGAACGTGAAGCCGCTCGGCTTCATCCCGACGAGTTGGTACCCGACGAGCGTTCGCTTCAACCCGAAGGACAAGACGCTCTACGTGGCCAACGGCAAGGGTCGCAGCTCGAAGGCGAACCCGAGCGGGGCGAACCCGCTGCGGCCCGGCTCGACCCTCGAGTACATCGGCAGCCTCTTCTCGGGCACCGTCAGCACGATCCCGCTGCCGACGCCGGCCGAGATGGCGAAGTACAGCAAGATCGCCTACCAGTGCAGCCCGCTGAACAAGGAGAACGAGCCGCGGGCCGAC
The DNA here is from genome assembly GCA_038318835.1 of Gemmatales bacterium. Taxonomy (GTDB): domain Bacteria; phylum Planctomycetota; class Planctomycetia; order Gemmatales; family Gemmataceae; genus Limnoglobus. The sequence goes on from JBBQCQ010000406.1 coordinate 3,163, forward strand.
GGCGTGGCGGCCGACAACCCCATCCCGCGCAAGCCGGGCGAGAAGTCGCCGATCAAGCACGTCATCTACGTAATGAAGGAGAACCGCACCTACGACCAGGTGTTCGGCGACCTGAAGCAAGGCAACGGCGAGCCGAACCTGTGCCTCTTCGGCGAGAACATCACGCCCAACCTCCACAAGCTCGCCACCGAGTTCGTGCTGCTCGATAACACCTACGTCGAGGGGGAAGTCTCGGCCGACGGGCACGAGTGGAGCATGGGGGCGTATGCCACGGACTTTGTCGAGAAGATGTGGCCGCTGAGCTACCGCGGCAGCCCGAAGAAAACCTTCGGCTATCCGGCCGAGGGGGCGATGGACGAGATGGCCCGCCCGGCCGGCGGCTACCTCTGGGACCGCGCGAAGGAGGCCGGCGTGAGCTACCGCAGCTACGGCGAGTGGATCGAGAACGGCAAGAAGAAGCCGGACGGCACGTTCGAGGACGGCCGCGCCACTGTGAAGGCACTCGAAGGCCACTTCGACCCGAAGTTCCGCAGCTACGACCTAGACTACACCGACCAGAAGCGGGCCGACCGGTTCCTGGAGGAACTCGCCCGGTTCGAGAAGGAGGGCACCTTCCCTCAACTCACGATCATCAAGCTGCCGAACGACCACACCTCCGGCACTCGCGTCGGCAAGCCGACGCCGATCGCGATGGTGGCCGACAACGACCTGGCCCTCGGCCGCATCGTCGAGGCGGTGAGCAAGTCGAAGTTCTGGAAGGAGACGGCGATCTTCGTGATCGAGGACGACGCCCAGAACGGCCCCGACCACGTGGACGCCCACCGCGTCGAGGCGCTGGTCATCAGCCCGTACACGAAGCGGAAGTTCGTGGACTCGACGATGTACTCGACAAGCAGCATGTTGCGCACGATGGAACTGATCCTGAACCTGAAGCCGATGAGCCAGTTCGACGCAGCCGCCCGGCCAATGTACCAGTCGTTCACGTCCACGCCGGACCTCACGCCGTACACACACGCCCCGGCGAAGGTAGACATCACCGCCCTCAACAAACCCGGCGCGGTCGGGGCGGCGCTGTCGCAAAAACTGAATCTGGCGAAGGAGGATCAGGCCGACGATCTGCTGTTCAACGAGATCATCTGGAAGTCGGTGAAGGGGCCGAACAGCCGGATGCCGGCCCCGGTACGGGCGGCGTTCTTCGTGCCGGTGAAGCCGAAGCACGACAAAGACGACGACGATTGAGTAATAGTAGTAGGCACACTCCATGTGCCGTCCGCTCGGCGTCCCGGCGACTGAATGGAAGTCGCTGCGGCGGTCAGCAGACGGCACACGGAGTGTGCCTACTACTATGGCCGCTCGTACACCACCCGCCCGCCGACCACGGTCACGTCCACCTTCGCCTCGGCCAGGTTGTCGCGTTCCGCCTCGGCGAAGACGTCTTTCGACAGCACCACGAAGTCCGCGA
>JBBQCQ010000407.1:0-4620 GCA_038318835.1 Gemmatales bacterium
GGTCCGGCGTTAGCTCGACGGGATAGGTTAAGCAGCCAGTGTGCCGAAGTTCAACGCCGTGAAACAGTTTTCGGGAAAGGGTCGCGATCAGGCTTGATTTTCAGGCGAAAAAAACTGGCACAACTCCTTCGCTCGAGCGCAACCGGGCCATCGTGTACCCGTTCGCGTTCTGCATGTTTCGGCACTCGCTGCTTAGAGTTTAAGCGGTCGGCCTGGAGGATGAGTTCCTTCGCCAGTGCCCCAGAATCCATCACGCGGCAATGCTCGGACGAGATGCTTCAGTGTGGATTCGGCCCATCCTGTTCCCGTTCGGTCAGGTCGGTTTCAGTACCCGGTTGGGACGAATCCGAAAATCCGATCTTTGTGCGAAAAATTTTCGTGCGGACGGCGAAACATCTGGATAGAATCGAAAATGGTTTGGCGAGCATTCGCTCGTTACCGAAGACGATGGCCGCGGGCCCCGCTTCTCCAAGTTTTTTGCAGAGACAATTCGATGGCTAAGAATCTCTATGTCGGCAACATGTCGTTCTCGACAACCGAAGACCAACTTCGGGAAGTTTTCGCACAGTATGGTACGGTGACGAAGGTCCAGTTGATTATGGACCGCGAAACCGGGCGCCCTCGCGGGTTCGCCTTCGTCGAAATGGGCGAAGGGGCGGATCAGGCAATCCAGGCGTTGAACGGCACGCAACTCGATGGACGGACTCTGACAGTGAACGAAGCTCGCCCACGTGACGATCGTGGCGGCGGGGGCGGCGGCGGCGGTGGCGGCGGCGGCGGTCGCAGGGGAGGTGGCGGCTACGGTGGTGGCGGCGGCGGTCGCAGTGGCGGTGGCGGCTACGGCGGTGGCGGCGGCCGCAGTGGCGGTGGCGGCTACGGCGGCGGCGGCGGTCGCTGTGGTGGCGGTGGCTACGGCGGTGGCGGCGGCGGCTACTAACAGTCTTCGGAGTCAAATCCAACGCCCCGGCGACTATTCGCCGGGGCCATTTCATTTCCCGACACGGCCACACAGGTGGGATCGATGCCCCCGCGATACTTCTCCTGCACGCTCCTGCTCCTCGCGTTTCCTACCTCCGCCATCGCGGCCGATCCGCCGACCTTCGCGACTATCCGCATCGTTCTGGCGGTCCACTGCGAGAAGTGCCACGGCGAGACGGTGCAGAAGGGCGGGCTGAACCTGGTCCCGTTCGCGACCGAGGCGGCCATGTTGAAGCAACGGAAAGTCTGGCGGTCGGTGGCCGAGCAGATGACCAGCCAGGAGATGCCGCCGGAAGGGGCGAAGCAACCCGAGGCCGCCAAACGTGCCGCCGTGGTCGAATGGATCACCAAGACGCTCGACGCCGCCGATGAGCGGGACCGCCGCCAGCCCGATCCGGGGCGGGCCGTTGTTCGCCGACTGACTGCGGGCGAGTACAACCGCACCGTCCGCGACCTGTTCGCCGTGGACTTCGATGTGGCCGGGGCGGTCGGTCTGCCGGACGACACCGTCGGCGAGTCGTTCAACAATCTCGCGGCTGCGCTCAACTTCTCCGACACCTTGATGGAAAAATACTTCGCGGCCGCCGACCTGGTGATCGAGCGTCTGTTTGCCGTGCCGGCGAAGGGGCCGAAGCCGAAAGCGGGCGAGTGGCCGCCGCTGGTCGCGAAGGTCTTCGCCGTCAACGACACGAAGGGCAGCATCGAACGCCTCCTTCGCCGCACGTACCGGCGACCGCCGGAGACGAAGGAAGTCGCCCGCCTGTTGGCGCTGCACGACCGGGCCGCGAAGCCCGAGGACGGTGTCAAGCTTGTGGCGAAGGCCGTGTTGGTGTCGCCGCATTTCCTGCTGCGGATCGAGCGCGACCGGCCGGCCGCATCCGAGCCGTACCGCGTCAGCGATCACGAGCTTGCGGTGCGACTATCGTACTTCCTCTGGTCGAGTTCGCCCGACGCCGAACTTGCCGAACTCGCCGATGGGGGCAAGCTGAAAGAACCCGATGTGTATGCGGCCCAAGTGAAGCGGATGCTCGCCGACCCGAAGGCGAAGGCCCTCACCGACACGTTCGCTGAGCAATGGCTGCAACTGAAGAAGCTGCCTGGCGCCCGGCCGACGACCGAATACTTCCCGACGTTCACGCCGAAGTTGCGGCAGGCCATGCACTATGAGGCGGCGACGTTCTTCGACAAACTCCGCACCGACGACGCTCCGATTACAGACCTGCTCGCGGCCGACTACGCCTACGTGAACGCCGACCTGGCGAAGCACTACGGCATCCCGAACGTCACCGGCCCGGAGTTCCGCAAAGTGACGCTGACCGACCCGGCCCGCGGCGGGCTGCTCGGCATGGGTGCGGTGCTCACCGTCACGTCGCACACCAACCGCACGAGTCCGACGCTCCGCGGCAAGTACGTCCTCGACGTGATCCTCGGCACGCCGCCCCCGCCCCCGCCGCCCGGCGTGAGCCAGATTGATGAAGCGAAGGCCGGCAAGGTAGCGAAGAACTTTCGCGAGCAACTTGCACTGCACGCATCGCAGGCGAGTTGTGCCGGCTGCCACGCGAAGATCGACCCGCTCGGTTTCGGCCTCGAAAACTTCGATGCCATCGGCCGGTGGCGGGCCTCCAGCAAGGAGATCGACGCGACCGGCAAAATACCCGGCGGCGATACTTTCAACGGCCCGAAGGAACTGAAAGAGGTCCTGTTGAAACGAAAGGCCCGGTTCGTGGAGAACGTGACCGAGAAACTCCTGACCTTCGCACTCGGTCGCGAGTTGCAGCCGACCGACGCGCCGACCGTGAAGGCCATCACGGCCGACCTTGCGAAAAATGGGTACAAGTTCTCGACGCTCATCGCCGGCGTCGCACAGTCGTACCCGTTCCAGCATCGCCGGAACACGAGGCCGGACGAAGGGTAAGTCCGTCGCGCCGTTCGCCCACGAATCTGTTAGACTCGCAGTACCCACCCCGCCCCGCGGAGCCGCGAATGCCCACCTTTCACCGCCACCCGCACACCCGCCGCGCATTCCTTCGCGGAACCGGGGCCGTCGTGGCGCTGCCGTTCCTCGAACAACTCCTCCCGGCCGCCACGCCCGCTGCCGGTAAGCCGCCACTGCGGCTCGGCATCTTCACGGTCACGGGCGGTACCGTCCTCGAATCGTGGAAGCCGAAGGAGATCGGCCCGCTCGGCAAACTGCCGTCGATTCTGCGGCCGCTGGAGTTTGCGAAGAAAGACTTGCTCGTGCTATCCGGCTTCTCGCACCACGGCCGCAGCGAAGGGCTGAACGCCCACGAGCACTGTGCCCTGATGCACCTGACCGGTTCGGAAATCGTGAAGAAGGTGGACGGCAAGCTCGTCTCCGGGCCGTCGGTCGATCAGGTCGCGGCCCGAGCCGTCGGCGATCAGACCTTCCTGCCGTCGCTCGAAATGGGGCTGAGCAACAACGAGACGAAGTACTCGTTTCGGTCGGCCGACGCCCCCCTGCCCTACGAGGGGAACCCGCGGCTCGTCTTCGAGCGGATGTTCCGCGGCCGCGTGCCGGTCGTGCCGAACTGGTCGAGCCGGGGGAAGCCTTTGCCCGCGATTCCGAGAGCTGCCGGCAAGCCGAACCTCGACCGCAGCGTGCTCGACCTCGTTCGCGAAGAGGCCAACGACCTGCGCCGCGACCTCGGTGCGAACGACCGGCAGCGGCTGGAACAGTACCTCGAAGGCGTGCGGGCCATCGAGCGGCGGATCGAATTCATCGAACACCGCCAGCGGCAGGAGGCGGCCGACACCAAGAACCCCGGCCCGTCGAAGCTCGTGCAGCCGACCGGCTTGCCGAAAGAGAACGTGCCCATCTGGCAGATCACGAACCCCGTCCACCGCGACCCGGAGTACCACGAAACGTACACGCGGTTGATGTGCGACCTGATGGTGCTGGCGTTCCAGACCGACACGACCCGCGTGGCCACGTTCGCCTGCGGCAGCGACGAGGCGAGTTTCCCCGGCGTCGTCACGGTCGGGTACGAGACGCACTGCCACACGCTCGAGCACCAGGGGAACGCCGGCCGCGTCGAGGACGCCGACCCAATCTCGCGGGAAGCCCTGCGGCAGATTCACGCCTGGTACACGAAGTTGTTTGCCGAGATGGTTCGCACCATGAAGGGCATCGACGAGGGCGGCACATCGCTCCTCGACAACTCGCTGCTGTTCTACACATCGTACATGGCCGACGGCGGGCACGGCACGCAGGACTACCCGGCCGTGCTCGTCGGCGGGGCCGCCGGCACGCTCAAGACCGGCCGGCACCTGGCGTTCGCGCCGAAGACGCCGGTGTCGAATCTGTACTCGGAAATCCTCGACCGCATGGGCGCGAAGCACGACCGTTTCGGCGAGAACCTCACCAGCCGCCACCGTCAGTACAACGGCAAGCTGCCGGGGCTGGTGTGACGTGTTCAGATGATAACGGCGAGCGGCCCGGCGTCAGCGGGCCATGTCTGAACCAGCCTTCTCAAGACACGGCCTGCTGACGCCGGGCCGCTCGCCGTTGAGTATGTGGAAAGTATTCATGCCCTCACCCCTCTTTATCGCCGTTGGTCTCGATGGCTTGCGAGTTCGCTCGACCGACGGGCGAACGTGGACCGACGCGCAGATCGGCAAGGA
>JBBQCQ010000408.1:0-4611 GCA_038318835.1 Gemmatales bacterium
TGTAGAGCACCCACGTAGAAGGCATCTTTCGCTTGATTCGCTCGCCGGCGATGGTTTCCACGATCACATGGAGGTTCACCCCCCTACCCGCCTGGGTGAGCAACTCGACGGCACGGGCGGAGTCTTTCGCGAACAAATCGATCCGGGTGGCGGCATTCTGGCCGAGGCGGTCGCGGAGGGCAATCTGCGAATCCTCGTTTGCGAAGCCCGCGAACGGCACCAACAACGGCAGTTTCACAGCCACGCGGTCGAACGCTTTCACTTCGCTGCCGATGGCGGGGAACGTCAGCAAGTCTTTGGGATTCGTGTCCGGCACGCCGTCGAGCGGCTTCGGCGGGCCACTCTCAACCGCGACCGTCGAGGGCGGGATCGACGGAACGGGCAACGGCATCAGGTCCGGAAGTTCGGCCTCCGGTTGTTCATCATCAGTCGGCGGCAGCGTGCGGTCCGACGGCGCGAACTGAACGTCGTCCTTGGGCAGTTGCTGCAACTGGCTCTTGGCTACCCGTTGCGGGTTGGGGGCGACGGCCAGCCAGTAGGCCCCTGCCCCGACTGCCAGGAGGAACGACGCCGCCATGCCGAGCGGCGCGAGGGATCGACCACGACGGCGAGCCGGGGTTTGAACGCGGGGAATCGCGTGCGGAATCCGGGACAGGATGTCGGGCAGCAGTCCCAGCGGGGCCGCAGGTCGAGAAAGATCGCGAATGCGTTCGCGGTCGGCCTGAAGGGCGGTGTGGAGAATGCCGGCCTCGGCGGTGCGGGCCATCAGGTCGCGAAAAGCCGACCGCTGATCGGGCGACAGTTCGCCGTCGACGGCTGCGGCGATCAGGTGCTTTTCGTGTTCAGTCAGCATGATTTTGGGTGGTTCCCACTCCCCTGCCCGATCCCATGTCGTTCCCGGTGGATCGGTTCGATTTCGAGGCCGTGTCAGCGGTTTCCAGTAAGGCTCGCAGTTCTAACCTTGCCCGGTGCAATCGACTGCGAACGGTGCCGATGGGCACGCCCATCACTTCGGCAATATCCTCGTACTTGAGGCCGTCCAGGTCTTTCATCACCAGTACGGCCCGGTGTTCGGTCGAGAGCCGGCGAATTGCTTCGTGCAGTTTCGCCTCGTCCTCGCCCTGCTCCATCGCGTCCCCCGGCCGGACGCCGTGAGACTCATCGATCGGTTCGGCCACCGGCTTACCGTTCCGGCCGGTGTCGAGGCTGGCGGTCGTCTTCTTTTTGCGCCTCTGGCTGATGGCCGCGTTAAAGGCGATGCGGTACAGCCAGGTGAAAAACTCGGAGTCGCCCTTGAACGACGCCAGCGATTGATACGCGTTCAGGAAGGCATCTTGCACCACGTCGTAGGCGTCGTCCGGGGTGTCGGCAATTCGCAGGACGGCATGGTACAACCGATCCTGGTAGCGCAACACCAACTTCCCGAACGCCTCCGTCCGACCTTTCAGGCACTCAGCGATCCAGAGGCGTTCATCGGTATTCACGGCATACGCCAATTTGACGACGGCACGCGGAAATAAGTTCCCGCCGGCGTCCGGTTTCCGGCTCTGTGCACTGTAGTTGAAAGTCGAACTCGCGTCGAGAGTTGTGGTCAGGATGCCCGGTTTCTCTCACGCGGAAGGGGTCCACGGGCGGTCCCAGTGGGAAACCGGGGAGTTTGTGACTTTTGTCCGGGTCGTGCGGTTGTACAAAGTTAGTGTGCGGGTGTATCCTAACATCTGCTCAGGAGGATTCGACCGGGTATGGAAAGCCAGAATATTGTCGTCCGCGGGGCGCGGGAACACAACCTTCGGAATGTCAGCCTCGAACTCCCTCGCAACAAACTCATCGTTTTTACCGGCGTCAGCGGCTCTGGCAAAAGCTCTCTGGCCTTCGACACGCTCTACGCGGAAGGCCAACGTCGGTACGTCGAGTCGCTTTCCAGCTACGCCCGCCAGTTCCTCGGCCAACTGCCGAAGCCGGACGTGGACTTCATCGGCGGCCTCTCGCCGGCGATCAGCATTCAGCAGAAATCCGCCAGCCGCAACCCACGATCAACCGTCGGCACGATCACCGAAGTGGCCGACTATCTTCGTGTGCTCTTCGCTCGTGTCGGCCAGGGCCACTGCGCCCGATGTCAGCGGCCGATCACCGCCCAGACCCGCGAGCAGATCATCGGCCGCATTCTCGCCCTGCCGGAGAAGACGCGATTCCTGCTGATGGCCCCAGTCGTGCGCGGGCAGAAGGGGGAGTTCAAGGACTTCTTCGCCGACATGCTGAAGCGCGGCTATGTCCGTGCCCGCGTCGATGGGCAAGTGGTGAAGTTAGCCGACGATCTAAAACTCGACAAGCGGATCAAGCACACCATCGAAATCGTTATCGACCGCCTCGTGGTCGAAGCCCGCGTGCGGCCGAGATTGGCGGAAGCCGTCGAGCAGGCGCTCGTGCTCGCCGACGGGGCGGTGATCGTGGCGGTCGAAGGCGAAGGAGACACGCCCGGCGAGGACATCCTACTTTCCGCGAACTACGCCTGCACGCATTGCAATATCAGCTACGAGCCGCCGACGCCGCAGTTGTTCAGCTTCAACAGCCCGATGGGCATGTGCCCGGAGTGCGACGGCCTGGGCACGAAGTATACGTTCGACTCAAACTTGCTCATCCCGGACACGAGCAAGAGCATCGCCGAGGGGGCCATCACGCTACTCGGCTCGCTCAAGAGCATGGGCCGGTGGCGGCGGCATATCTACGAGGGCGTGGGCAAATCGCTGGGCATCGACCTGAAGACTCCGTGGGGCGACCTGCCCGCCGACCAGCAAGCACTGATGATGCAGGGCGGCGGCGACCGGCACGTGGTCTGGGAGTGGAAGCAGCGCGGCGGCAAGGTCTGGAAGCACGGCGGCAAGTGGGAGGGCGTCGTCCCGCAGCTGGAATCGCAATTTAAGAAAGCGACGGCCGGGCCGCGGCGGATGCAGCTCGAAAAGTACATGACAGTGATGAAGTGCCCCGCCTGTCACGGCCAGCGGCTCAACCCGCAGGCCCGCTCGGTTCGCGTCGGCGGTCAGACTCTCATCGAACTCGGCCGAATGCCTATCGGCGACCTGGTGCCGTGGTTCGACGCGACCGAGGGGCAACTGTCCGCCGTCGAACGGCACATCTGTGAGGAACTTCTCAAAGAGATTCGCGCCCGCCTCGGCTTCCTGCTTAACGTCGGCCTGCACTATCTCAGCCTCGACCGCCCTGCTCCGTCGCTATCCGGCGGCGAGACGCAGCGTATCCGGCTCGCGGGCCAGATCGGCAGCGGCCTCGTTGGCGTGCTGTATATCCTCGACGAGCCGAGCATCGGCCTGCACCCGCGGGACAACGTCCGGCTGCTGCGCAGTCTCGAACGCCTCCGAGACATGGGCAACACCGTCCTCGTTGTGGAACATGACGAAGACACCATGCGGGCGGCCGACTACCTCGTGGACTTCGGCCCGGGCCCTGGCGTTCGTGGTGGCCAGATTGTGGCCGCCGGTTCGCCCGCAGAGGTCTTCGCCAACCCCGACAGTCCCACAGGGCAGTACCTGACGGGGGCGAAGGAAATCGCCATCCCGAAGGAGCGACGCAAGGGGAACGGGCAAGTCATCGAGATCGTCGGCGCGCGGCACAACAACTTGAAGAATGTGACCGTCGAGATTCCCCTCGGCTGCTTCGTCGTCGTCACCGGCGTCAGTGGGTCGGGCAAGTCGTCGCTCGTGAACGACATCCTCATGGAGGCCCTGGCCGCCCCGACGTCTTCGGATGACGACGAGGACGCGGACGATGCCCCGCACACCGTCGGCGATCACGACGAGATTCGCGGCCGCGAGCTGTTCGACAAGGTCATCGACATCGACCAGACGCCCATCGGCCGCACGCCGCGGTCGAACCCGGCCACGTACATCAAGCTGTTCGACGAAATCCGGCTGCACTTCACGCGGATGGCCGAGGCGAAGGTCCGCGGGTACAAACCAGGCCGGTTCAGCTTTAACGTGCCCGGTGGTCGTTGCGAGGCGTGCCAGGGGAATGGCTCGAACCGCCTCGAGATGGACTTCCTCGCCGACGTGTGGGTGACGTGCCCGGTTTGCGAGGGGCACCGCTTCAACCGCGAAACTCTCCAGGTGAAGTACCGCGGCAAGTCGATCACCGACGTGCTGGAGATGGAGGTCGCGGAGGCGCTCGCACACTTCGAGCACGTGCCGAAAATTCGCACGATGCTGCAAACGTTGCACGACGTGGGCCTCGACTACATCAAGCTCGGCCAACCGTCGCCGACACTTTCCGGCGGCGAGGCCCAGCGGATCAAGCTGGCGAAGGAACTCTGTCGGGCGAGTACCGGCAAGACGCTATACATCCTCGACGAGCCGACGACCGGCCTGCACTTCGAAGATATCTGCAAGCTGCTGGACGTATTGCACGGCTTCGTCGCGGCCGGCAACTCGGTGTTGGTCATCGAGCACAATCTGGACGTCATCAAGACGGCCGACTGGCTCATCGACATGGGACCGGAGGGCGGCAGCGGCGGCGGAGCTGTGGTCGCCGTCGGCACGCCGGAAGTGATCGCCAAGACCGAGGAATCGTTCACCGGGCAGGCTCTTCGCCCCCTACTCTTCC
>JBBQCQ010000409.1:0-4609 GCA_038318835.1 Gemmatales bacterium
GCATCCCGCAGGACGAACTCCGCAAGCTGTTCGAGGGGTACGGCTACGCCCCGATCTTCGTCGAAGGGCACGAGCCGGCGAAGGTTCACCAGGCGATGGCCGCGGCGATGGATCAGTGCGTTGCCGAGATCAAGCGCATTCAGACCGACGCCCGGGCGAACGGCTACCGCGGCCGGCCGGCGTGGCCGATGATCGTGATGAAGACGCCGAAGGGGTGGACCTGCCCGCACGAGATCGACGGCAAGCAGGTCGAAGGCACCTGGCGGAGCCACCAGGTGCCGCTGTCGGACATGAAGACCGACGCGCACGTGCGCATTCTCGAAGCGTGGATGAAGTCGTACCGCCCGGAGGAACTGTTCGATGAGGACGGCAAGCTCGTGCCCGCACTCGCCGCCCTCGCTCCTTCCGGCGACAAGCGGATGGGGGCGAACCCGCACGCGAACGGCGGGTTGCTGCTGCGCGATCTGCACCTGCCGGACTTCCGCACCTACGCAGTCGAGACGGCCACCCCCGGCGCGGCGAATGCCGAGGCCACGCGGGTGCAGGGGAAGTTCCTCCGCGACGTGATGAAGCAGAACCTCGACGCGAAAAACTTCCGCCTGTTCAGCCCCGACGAGTTGGCGTCGAACCGCTGGCAGGACGTACTCGACGTGACCGGCCGGTGCTACACGGCCGAGTTGGAGCCGAACGACGGCACACACCTGACGCCCGACGGTCGGGCGATGGAAGTGCTCAGCGAGCACCAGTGCCAGGGGTGGCTCGAAGGCTACCTGCTCACCGGCCGGCACGGGTTCTTCTCGTGCTACGAGGCGTTCGTCCACATCATTGATTCGATGATGAACCAGCACGCGAAATGGCTGAAGGTGTGCCATGAGGTGCCGTGGCGGCGGCCGATCGCGTCGCTGAACTACTTGCTCAGCTCGCACGTCTGGCGGCAGGACCACAACGGGTTCAGCCACCAGGACCCCGGCTTCATCGACCACGTCGTGAACAAGAAAGCCGAGGTCGTGCGGGTCTACCTGCCGCCGGACGCGAACTGCCTGTTGAGTGTCACCGACCACTGCCTGCGGAGCCGCAACTACGTCAACGTGGTCGTGGCCGGCAAGCAGCCCGCGCCGGTGTGGCTGACGATGGCCGAGGCCGTCACCCACTGCGCCGCCGGCGTCGGCATCTGGCCGTGGGCCGGCAGCGGCGCCGGGGCCGAACCGGACGTGGTGCTGGCGTGCTGCGGCGACGTGCCGACACTGGAGGTGCTGGCCGCGTCGAGCCTCCTCCGCGAACACCTGCCCGAGTTGAAGGTGCGGGTGGTGAACGTCGTCGATTTGATGAAGCTCCAGCCGGCGACCGAACACCCGCACGGCCTCGCGGACAAGGAGTTCGATGCGCTGTTCACCACCGACAAGCCGATCATCTTCGCCTTCCACGGCTACCCGTGGTTGATCCACCGGCTGACGTACCGGCGGACGAACCACAAGAACCTGCACGTCCGCGGGTACAAGGAAGAGGGCACGACGACCACGCCGTTCGACATGTGCGTGCTGAACCAGATCGACCGGTACAACCTCGTGACTGACGTGATCGACCGCGTGCCGGGCCTCGCGGTGAAGGCCGCGGGCGTGCGGCAGACGGTGCGGGACAAGCTCCTCGAACACACCCGCTACATCCGCGAACACGGCGTCGACCTGCCGGAAATCCTCGGCTGGGCGTGGGGCCAGAAGGACAAGGCTTCGGCCGGCCGAGCCGACACCGGGGCCGACAACGGATGACGTGCGAAACGTGCGGAAACGTAGGCCGCCGCAAGACCGCCCGACGCACCCCCGAACGGGCGGCGGTGTCGAGAACCCGCCTGGGCTGGCGATTCGCTTCGGGGTCCACTTGGTGATCTTCCGAGAATTTTCGCGGAATTTGGCACGCGATTTCGCTTCAAAATCAGCAATACTGCGATTGACAGGGGCAAAAAGTGTGCCCGACCCACTCGACAAGTCGAGCCGGCATGGGTACTATCATAATCTGGCGGAAGAGTCGCTTGGTATTCCCGGCCTCACTTGCCCGGAATCATCCGACCAACCCGGCCGATGCACACAAGCAGTGGTGACAATGTACGCAACCCACTCGCTCCTGCGATCTGGTAAGCTTCGGTTCACGACCCTGATAATCTCATACCCCAACCTGCGAACCTGCCCCACCGGGACGGTGTCGTGGATTGGGCTTTCTGCGTTTCCGACTAACATTCGCCGTCCGATCCCTCAGAAATAACGTTTCCGATCACCCGTTGCAAGCCCCAGTGTCCGGACGACAGGGGATTTTGCCGGGTCGTCGATTCGTTGGACGAAGGAGTAACACCGATGCCCATTCCCGCGAACCGCATTATCTTGCCCGAACAGGAGCGCAACTTCGGCCGCTTCGGAGACGCATCGGCCGTGCCGAACCTCACGGAAGTGCAAACGCGGTCCTACGACCGCTTCCTGCAACTCGACCTCAGCTACGACAAGCGGCAGAACCACGGCCTCGAAGGCGTGCTGCGCGAAATCTTCCCGATCGAGAGCTACGACAAAAAGTCGTCACTCGAATTCGTGAAATACGAACTCGGCAAGCCGCGGTACGACCCCGATGAGTGCCGCCAACTGCGCCTCACCTACGGCCGACCGTTCCGCGTGTGGCTGCGGCTCCGCAAGGCCGACGGCACCACGATGGAAGAAGAAGTGTATCTCGGCGACATGCCGATCATGATCGGCGGCGGCGAGTTCATCATCAACGGTGCCGAGCGCGTTGTCGTCAGCCAACTCCACCGCTCGCCCGGCGTGGACTTCGTCGTCGAGCGCGAAGCGGATAAGGACTTGCACTCGTGCCGGATCATCCCAGAGCGTGGGAGCTGGATCGAGATCAACGTCACGAAGAAGGAAAACTTCGGCGTGCGGATCGACCAGTCGGGTAAGTTCTCGGCCGTCACGCTCTTGCGAGCGATGGAGCCGATGTACTCGCAGACGTCGGCCATCCTCCGCGAGTTCTATCAGCCCGTCACGATCAAGCTGAAGGACGCCGACGCCCGTGCCCGCCTCGCCGGCGACCCGGACACGGCCATTCTGCCGATGATCGCCATCGACGATGTGATCGACCCTGAGTCGGGCGAAATCTACATCGACAGCGGCAAGCCGTTCACCCGCGATGCGGTCGATAAGGCGATGGCCTCGCAGCTCAAGGAAGTCACGGCCATCGATACGCCGAAGGACCCGGTGATCCTGAATTCGATCGCCGAAGACCTCGCCGGCAACCCGCAGCACGAGTCGCACGAAGGGGCGCTGCTCAAGATTTACCAGCGGCTGCGGCCGGGCAACCCGATGCAGTTGGACAAGGCCCGCGACCTGTTCAAGGAAAAGTTCAACGACCAGAACCGCTACCGCCTCGGCCGCGTGGGCCGGTTCCGCATCAACCGGAAGTTCAACCAGAACGTGCCGGAAACGGAGATGACCCTGCGGGCGGTGGACTTCGTCAACGCCATCAAGTACATCCTCGAACTGCGGGCCGGCAAGGGCCACGTGGACGACATCGACCACCTGGGCAACCGCCGCCTGCGGACGATCGACGAACTGGCCGCCGACGAACTCCGCAAGGGGTTCCTCAAGCTCCGCCGCACTGTGCAAGAGCGGATGGCCATCAAGGACGCGGAGGAGATGTCTCCCCGTACGCTCATCAACCCGAAGAGCGTGAGCGCGGCCATCGAGTACTTCTTCGGCCGGAGCGAATTGAGTCAGGTCGTGGACCAGACGAATCCACTCGCCCAACTGACGCACGAACGGCGGCTCTCCGCCCTCGGGCCAGGCGGGTTAAACCGGAAGCGGGCCGGCTTCGAAGTGCGGGACGTGCACATCAGCCACTACGGCCGCATCTGCCCGATCGAGACGCCGGAAGGGACGAACATCGGCCTGATTTCGTCGCTGTCGATCTTCGCCGAGATCGACGAGTACGGCTTCCTCATCACGCCGTATCGCAAGGCGAACGCCGGCAAGTTGACCGATGAAGTGGTGAAGCTGCGGGCCGACGAGGAGTCGGAACTCCGCATCGCCCCGGCCGACACGCCGACGGACCACAACAAGATTTCCGTGGATCGCGTCAACGGCCGGGCCAGCGGCGACCTGACGACGATTAACTCGGACAAGATCGACTACCTCGACATCTCGCCGAAGCAGATGGTCGGCGTGTCGGCCGGGTTGATTCCGTTCCTCGAACACGACGACGCCAACCGGGCGTTGATGGGTTCGAACATGCAACGGCAAGCCGTGCCGCTGCTCGTGACCGAGCCGCCGATCGTCGGCACTGGGCTGGAAAGGGAAGTCGCCAAGCACAGCGGGATGCTGGTGCGGGCACAGGAAGACGGCATCATCCACTATGTGGACGGCGAGCGGATCAAGATCGAGGAGAAGGACAAGATCATCCGCGAGTATGTCCTTCGCAAGTTCCACGGCCTCAACGAGCGGACCTGCCTGAACCAGCGGCCGGTGATCAAACTGGGCCAGAAGGTCAAGGTCGGTCAGATAATCGCCGACGGGCCGGCCTGTTCGGCAGGCGAACTGGCCCTGGGTCGCAACGTGCTGGTCGCGTTCATGACCTT
>JBBQCQ010000410.1:0-4600 GCA_038318835.1 Gemmatales bacterium
AACTCGGTCCGCTTCACTTCTGAACAGGATCACCCTCGATCGCAACAAGGAGTTTCCCGGTGCAAATCACGGAAGTCCGCATCAAACTGTGTGAGGCGAACCACGAGCGCCTCCTCGCGTTCTGTTCGATCACGTTCAACCACGCCTTCGTCATCCGCGACCTGAAGGTCATCGACGGCACCCGCGGCCTGTTCGTCGCGATGCCCAGCCGCAAGCTCACCGACCGCTGCGGCACGTGCAGTTGCAAGAACCACCTGCGGGCACGCTTCTGCAATAACTGCGGCCGTCGCCTGGACGAAGCCCGCGCCATCCGCGAGAGCGAGGGGCGGGCAAAGTTGCACGCCGACATCGCGCACCCGATCCACAGCCACGCCCGCGAAGACATTCAGCGGGCGATCTCGCGAGCTTATGCCGAGGAACGCGAACGCGCGAAGCTGCCGGGCTACCAGTGCAGCTACGACGACCACGACTACGACCTGGACGACGTGCCGACCTACAGCGAGATGGTGAAGACGCCGGCCGGCTACAAGGCCCACGCCCCGCACCCGGCCACCGCCCGCGGCACGCACCTGAGTGAGTCTGCCGTGCCCGCGGAGAAAGTGAAGACCGACGACGGGTTCGGCGTCGGGCTGGAATAAGCAACGCGAAAAGCCCACCCGTCTCGACGTGTGGGCTTTCGTGGCTGACTCTTTCAATTACCCCTTCGACCGGCCGAGGTACTTGCCGTCTTCGGTCTGAATCGTGATGAGTTCGCCCTCGGTGATGAACGACGGCACCTGCACCGTTAGTCCCGTCTCCAGCTTCGCCGACTTGTACTGGGCCGACGCCGTCGCCCCCTTGATGCCCGGTTCCGTCTCGACCACCTTCAGCGTCACTGTCTGCGGCAAGGCCACGTCGAGCGGCTTGTTGTCGTAGGACGTGATCTGCACCGTGTCGTTCTCGCGAAGGTACTGAATCTTGTCGCCGACCATCTGCCCGCTGAGCGTGACTTGCTCGAACGACTCCGCGTCCATGAACACGTAATCGTCGCCGTCCTTGTACGAGTACGTGAAGTCCTTCGTCTCGAGGTACACCACATCGACCTTGTCGTCCGGGTGGACGCGCTCATCGACGATCGACCCGGTCTTGAGGTTCTTGAGCTTGAGGTACAAGATCGCCCGCCAGTTCCCCGGCGTGTTCAGGTCGCGGTCGAGGCAGTAGTAGAGCTGATTGTTCATGTTCAGCACCATGCCGCGCCGAACGTCGATCATCTTCGTGGATGCCACGTCATCTCCTCCTGGGTGGGCGGATCATCCGCACCGTCCTGATTCGTCCGATGCCGATCAGTTTATCAATCGCACCAGACGGCGGACACCAGAGAACTCCGGACGGCCCGTCACGCGGTCAGGGTCAGCAGTTTGCACGCGATGCGGTTTTGCCCGGAGCGTTGGTTCGGCCGCGGTTCGGGTTGGGCGAAGCCGTTCTTGTCCACGGTACGCACCCGCAGTTCGTAGGTGCCAACCTTCAGGTCGCTCAGCACGATGGTCCAGTGGGCGATGCTGTAGCGCAACGGCCATGCCTTCGGCTTGCCGTCGGCCGTGAACCCCCACACGTCCTTCGGCAGAACGCCATTCGGAAGGCCGCCGCCCCAGTCCCGCGGCGGCGGGTCGATACGGCCCGGCTTCCAGTCCGCCGTCGCCCAGGCCGGGTCGTCGTCGGCCAACTTGCCGCCCGTGCCGGTGTCGGGGCGGACCCAGTACTCGACGCGCTCCAGGCCCGGCCAGCCGACCATTGCCGTGCCGCGGACCACCACCGGCTTCCCGACCGCGTGCTTCCCATCCTTCGCGTCGTCGAAGTAAGCCGCCGTCTTCAGGTACGATTCCGGGTCGTTGTTCTGGTCCGCGTAGGTGTCGTTGGCGTCGGGTCGGTTCGTGAGGACGATGTTCTGAAGCCACTTGATCGACTTGAACCCGTGCGCCCACGGCACGACCAACCGCACCGGCCCGCCCCGCTGCGGCGAGATTGGTTCGCCATTCAGCCGGTACGCCACGAACGGCGGCAACTCGCCCGGCGGGGTGTCGAGGACTTGATTCATGGCGAGCGACGAGCGAAACATCTGCTCCGGTTTGTCGTTGTGGTAGCCCCAGTAGAACAGCCGCCGGGCGTTGACGAGTTTGCCGCAGAGTTTCAGAACGTCGCGGAGCGGGACGCCTTCCCACAAGCCCTGACCGAGGGGCCGGGCGATGTTGTTGCACTGCATCGCCTTGAGAAAGCGGACGCCGTGCTTCTCGCCGAGCTTCTGTAACGCGGGCAGGTCGAGTGCCGTTCCCGCCGCGAGTGTGAGCGGCTTCTCGACGGTCGCCTTGTCTTCGGCGACGATCTCGAGCCGCCACGTTTCGGCGGTCAGCCGGGCGTTGACGAGGGCTTCGCCCTTGAGCGTGTGGGGAATGGGATTGCCGCGGCTCACGTCCTGGAAGTCCTTACCGGGCGTCAGCAACGGCCGGCTCGGTGGGTCGGCCGGGGTCGGCTCGCCAGCCGCCGTACTGCCGGCCACTCGCGGAACAATCAGGTTGGCGGCCGCAACGCGGAGGAGGTCACGGCGGGTCGGCGGCGGAGTCATGGGTTGGTCCGGTTGAGAGGATTCGCGAAACTGTCCTCGAGGAGCCATTCGCTACAGCATACCGTCGGGTGGGTGAACTTGCTGCGGACTTTGTACCCTAACGACATCCGCCGGGGCCGTCGTTATGAATTTGGTTCGCGCCGTCTTCTCGTACCTTGTGCAAATTCTCCTCGGCCTCCGCTATCGCGTGCGGCTCGATGGTACGGCCGACGCCCTCAAGCAGCCGGGGCCGTTCCTCATTCTGCCGAGCCACCCGGCGTACATGGACCCGCCGAACGTCATCGCCCACCTGTGGCGAACCTTCCGCATGAGGCCGATGCTCCTGGAAACGAACTTCGAGTCGCCGATCCTCGCGCCGTTCGCGTGGCTGCTGCGGGCGATCAAGGTGCCCGAGACGGAGAAGGCAAGCGCCGAAGCCCGGCAGCGGGCCGAGCAGTCGGTGCAGGAAGTGATTGCCGCGATGAAGGCCGGCGACAACGTCGTGCTGTGGCCAACCGGCACACTCTCGCGGACCGGCCGGGATTATCTGGGGGCCAGCCGCACTGCCGCCGACGTGCTGAGGGCCGTGCCGAACGCGACGCTCGTGCTGGTCCGCACGCGCGGCCTGTGGGGTAGTTCCTTCAGTTGGGCCTACGCCAAGAAGCCGCGGCTCATCCCGATGCTCTTTCGTGGCATCCGCCACCTGCTCGCGAACCTTATCGTCTTCGCTCCAAGGCGACGGGTGACGATGCACCTCGAAGCCTTCACGGCGAAGGACCGGCCCGAGCCGACGCGCGAGAAGCTGAATCCATGGCTGGAGGCGTGGTACAACGCCGACGGCGGCGAGCAGCCGACGTTCGTGCCGTATCACTTTCTGTTCGGCCCGCAGACGATCGAGTTTCCACCGCCGGCCCAGGAGGCCGACCTGAATGTGTCGAAGGTGAAGCCGGCAACGGTCGAGATGGTGAACGAGAGCATCGAGAAACAACTGAAGCGAACACTGACGCTGGACGAGAACAAGGCCGAGACGACCTTCGCGCAGCTTGGCCTCGACAGCCTCGAAGCGATGGAGATCGCATTTGAAGTCGAGAAGCACTCCGGGTTCAGCAGCGATCTGGTGCCGACTACTCTCGGGCAACTCTGGGCACTCGCCGATGGGTTGCTCGACAGCGGCCCGCCGAAACCCGCACCGAAGGAGTGGTTCGCGCCGCCGTCAGACACGCGGCCGCTGGAAATCCTGGGCGAAACCGTGGCGGAAGCGTTCGTGAACCGCGTGGCGGTCAACCGCCGGGAGATTGCCGCCGCGGATGACCTGGCTGGGGCCGTCACTTACGAGAAGCTGTTCGTCGGCACAACGGCGATGGCCGCCCGCTTCCGCGACCTGCCGGGCGACAACGTCGGCCTGCTGTTGCCCGCGAGCGTGGCCGCCGACCTGGCGTTCCTCGGCTTGCACCTTGCAAACAAACTGCCGGTCGCGCTCAACTGGACAACCGGCCCGGCCAACCTCGAACACGCGGCGAAGCTCATGAAGCTCTCCCGCGTCGTCACGTCGAAGAAGTTCATCGACCGCACGCAGATCGAAGTGCCGGGCACGCAGTTCGTCTTCCTCGAAGACATCCGGGCCACCATGGGCAAGTTCGAGTTACTCCGCCGCCTGCTCGGCCTGCGATGGTTCGGCGGCCTCGCGAGGCGGAAAGCACTCGGCGGCGTGACCACCGACCCGCACCGGCCGGCCGTGGTGCTCTTCACCAGCGGCTCGGAAAAGGCACCGAAGGCAGTGCCGTTGACGCACGCGAACATCATCGCCGACCTGCGCGGGGCCACGCCGCCGCAGGAACTCACGCGGGCCGACTCCGTCCTCGGCTTCCTGCCGATGTTCCACAGCTTCGGCCTGACCATCGCCGGCCTCTTCCCGCTGCTCGCTGGGGCGAAGGTCGTCCACCACCCCGACCCGACGGATGCCTCTTCGCTCGCCCGGAAGGCGGCGGCGTACCGAACCACCATCATCATCGGCACGCCCAC
>JBBQCQ010000411.1:0-4585 GCA_038318835.1 Gemmatales bacterium
GCCGATGGCGAGTGCCCGCAGCAGGTCGTCGGTCTGCACTGCGACCGGTTGATATTTGCCAGCGTTCGCGGCCCCGAGTTTATAGAGCACGTACCCGAGGGCCGCGAGGGCCATCATGATGAGCCAGAGGCGGTAGACCCAACTGCGCAGCGTCTGGCCGACGTCGGTTTGCAGCACCGCCCAGTACGGCAGGAACCGGTTGAACCGAAACGGAATCGCATTCGCGGCGGCGTCCATGTCTGATCCTCAACGGCGCGCCGAGCACCGTAAGGTGCCGGGTGAGTATCAGAGACATTCACCCGGCACCTTACGGTGCTCGGCTCGCCTTATTTCTGCGACTGCATCCAGGCTTCCATGCGGGTCTGCATCTCGGCCGGCGGCACGTCTTCGATCACGGTCGAGAGCGACCACTTGTGGCCGAACGGGTCGATCACCGCGGCACTGCGGTGCCCATAGAACTGGTCGCCCGGCGGCATGAGTGGGGTACCGCCGGCCGCCACGGCTTGTGCGAACGCGGCGTCGCAGTCCTCGACGTACACGTTCAGGCCACTCGTGTGGCCGCCGAGCGTCGTCGGGCTTTTGTTCCCCCACTCAAGGTTCTCGTCGGACACCATCACCGTGGTGTCGCCGATGACGAACTCGGCGTGTGCGATTTTGTCGCCCATCGTCAGGCGGTAGCGTTCCGTCGCGCCGAAGGCCTTCGCGTAGAAGGCCAGTGCGGCGGCCGCCCCACGGACGTGCAGATACGCCGTGACCGTGTGATAGCCCGTGGGAATCGTCGTCATCGTCGCCCTCCGTTACGCCGCGTCGGCCAGTTGCACCAGCCGCGTGAACCCGCGGCTCTCTTCCTGTTCCATCAGGTCCATGTACGCTTGCTCGGTCTGCATCCCCAGGCTCCGCAGGCAAATCAGCGTCACCTTGTTGTCGAACAGTACCTGGAAAATCTGCGCGAGGATCGCCGTGTTCGGTACGTCGTCGGTCAACTTCAGGTCGAGCCGCCGCTGCCGCAGGAGGGCTTGCGTGACTTCCTTCATCGACTTCACCACGCCGACGGCCTTGGCGATCGACTTCTGATCGCCGTCCAGGTCCAGCTCGTAGTGGTTCTTGCGAATGCGGCCCTTCAACTCTTGCAGGCTGCCGTGGAAGATCAGTTGCCCCTTGTTCAGCACGGCCGCGTGGTTGCACACTTCGTCCACGTCGGTCAGGTTGTGGCTGCTCAAGATCAGCGTCTTCTCGGCCGCGAGCGTCTTGATGAGTTCGAGCATCGACCGCCGGGCTTCGATGTCCAGGCCGTGAGTTGGTTCGTCCCAGATGAGCAGGTCGGGTTCGTTAATCAAACTCGCGGCCACCGCGAGGCGGGCCGTCTGGCCGGGCGTGAAGTGGGCGATGGATTCGCCCGAGTGCGGCAAGAGGTCCACGGCACGAATCAGGCTGGCCAGCCGCGGCTTGCGTTCGTCGCGCGGCATGCCGAACAGACGGGCGATGTAGTCGAGGTAGGTGATGGGCGTCATGCCCTTCGGGAACTGCGGGTTCGTCGGGATGTACCCGATCCGCCGTCGCAGGTCGGCCGCGTTGGGCGTCATCACTTTATTGAAGACTTTGGCCCACCCGGCGGTCGAGCGGTGGAGGCCGAGAATGAGCCGCAGGAACGTGGTCTTGCCGGCCCCGTTCGGTCCGAGGAGGCCGAGGACGCTACCTGGCTCGACGACGAGGGTGGCGTCGTTCAGGGCGATCTGGCGATTCTGGTAGATCTTCGTCAGGTGTGACGTTTCAACTACCAGTTCGCTGTCCGGCTTGGCGGCAGCCACGGCGGTTCCCCGGCCCACGGTCGTAACACTTTGGGCCGGGGAATAGCGACGCGAAGCGAGGTTGTCTAGGCGAGGTTTGCCGTCACGGCGGGGGTGGAGCCGCCAGCACGCCGGCCGGCGTGAGGACCGTGATGGTGGTGAACCGGCGGAAGTCCTTGTCGTTGAACGTCAGCAGGTGCGTGATGCCGTGAACCTGCATGGCCGCGACGAGGCGGGCGTCGTGCGCGGTCTTGCCGAGGACGGCGTAGGTCTGGACGAACGTCTGCCAGGCCGGGAAGATGGCCGGCGTGTCGTCGAGCATTGGGAACGCGTTGCGGATGCTCGCCAACTCTCGAGCCGCGGCCGGAGACGAAAGTCCCAGGCCGTTATTCGCTACTGGTCGAGTACATACCACCCAGAACTCATAACAGTTCTGCGGCGTGATGCAGAGAACGTGGCCGCGGGCGAGCAGTTCCTTCACGGCAGTCCGCGCGTCGTGATACATTGCCTGCCCAGGTTCGACGAACCGGTTCAGGATGTTTGTATCGACGAGAATGTTCATTCCCCGCGTCCCCCGTAGATCGTTTCTCGGTCATCGTCGATGACGATGTTCCGCTTGGGATGACTGTCGGCCCACTCCATCAGCCGTTCGATCCACTGTTCGGTCGTTTCTTCGGGTCGTCGCGGTTGGAGTACGAACGGCTTCCGCCGCAGCGATAGAACGAATGACTCGACTGACTGCACGTCCTCGGGGGATAGCCCGGTCACATCGATCGTCTGCGTCATGATCCTTTCCCCACTTCGTTCAGATGATGGCTGATACATTACGAGCGTTGCAGCGTAATTATCAAAATCGTACACACTCTCCCTGCGAATAATCTACCAGAAACCATTCCGGAGCCTTCGCCGTGACGAATCGCCTGTCCCGCCTGCAAGCCGTCGCCCTCGGCCTCGTCGTGCTGCTCGCCGTCGCACTCGGGGCGGTCGGCCTCGTCGCCGTGGCGGCCAAGCAGGGGTTCGGCCGCGAGACGTTCACCGTGAGCGTCGGCTTCCCGGAGGCGAACGACATCGCGGCCGGCACGCCGGTGCGGGTCCGCGGCGTGGACGCCGGGCAGGTTGTCGGCGTCGATTACCCCGACGACGATGGGCCGATCGTTGTGCGAATCCAACTCGACGCCAAGTTCCGCGACAAGCTGCACGCCGACGCGAAGGCCCAGATTCAACCGACGGGCTTGCTTGGCTCGAAGGTCATCGCCGTCCACCCCGGCACCACCGCGGCCGGGCCGCTGACCACCGGCACCCTCGCGGCCGCCCCGACGGCGGACATCGCCAGCCTGGCGGCCGAGGGGGAGATGGCCCTCAAAGACATCCGCGGTATGGTCGGCGACGTGCGCGGCACGGTCAAAAAAGTCGATGGCGTCGTGGAAGCGGAAGCCGCCAACGTCCGCGGGCTGATGCAGGACAGCCGCGACGCGATTGTGTCGGTCCGGCAGAATAGCGAGGCCGTGTCGCGGTTGCCGATCGTGCGGAGCTATGTCGAGAACGCCAACGTGATTCTCGTTCGCCCGGAGTGCCGCCGTGAGGCGATGACCTACAACGCGAACGACCTGTTCGAGCCGGGCACGGCCATCCTGACCGATACCGGGCGGCAGCACCTCGACGCGGTCATCGTGTGGGTGAAGGGGCAGACGAACGCGAAGGCAGAGGTTGTGGTGGTGGCCGCGATTGACCCCGGCGATGCGGTGCAATCGCATGCAACGGCCGAGCAACTGACGCGAAAACAGGCGGAAGTCGTGGCCGAGCACCTCAAGTACCACGGATCGCATAAAATGGGCTGGTGGAGTCGGCGAAAGGTAACGGCCCTCGGCCTCGGGAAGGCCGGGTCGCCGGTCGCCGAGAAGGAGAAACTGCCCGCGAACAGCGTGCAAGTGCTGCTCTTCACGCCGCAGTAAGTTCAGTTCACGGAGACGACGCTGTGACCGACGCTGTTCCGCCGCCGACCGCCCCGGAACGGCTCCGCCTCACGCTTTTGTTCCACCACCTCCGCGTGCAATTCCCACACATCGCGATTTCCCGCGAACGGTTCGATGCCCACATCGACCGCACCCTGCACATCTTCCACGCCAAGAGCGAAACGCCGGTGACATGGACGGGCTACCTCGACGGCCTCTACTCGCTCGACTGGCTCGTCTGCCTCGGCTGCCTCGTCGGCATCGAGGCCGCGTGGGAACTGCTGTTCGCCGCCCGCATGGGGCGGAGCGATTCGCTGCTGATCGACGCTCTCCGGGCACGCGCGGTGCGACTGTACCCCCGCAACGAGGAGAAGCAGGAGACGGCCGTCACCGAGTTCTGGAGCAGCCTGATCGCGTCCGATTCCGACCACACGCTGCCGGTGCTGGCCCGGTATGATGGCCAACGCCCGCTCGCCCCGTGGCTCATCCGCGTCTTCCAGAACTGGCACTTGTCGAAGCTGCGGCAGCACAGCGGCACGGTCGCGCTGCCGGACGACGACATCGCCATGCCACTGCCGACGATCCCGCAGGAAGACACCCGTTGGCACGAACTGTTCGTGGTCGCCGCCCGTGACTGGCTGACGGCCATCACCGACGGCGAACGCCTCATTCTCGGCCTGCGGTGGCGGTACAAAATGAGTCAACGCGAAGTCGCGCACCTGCTCGGCGTTCACGAAGGCACGATCTCGCGGCAGACCGACAAGCTGCGGGACAAGGCGTTGGAAGTGATCGGCGCGAGACTGGTAGCCAACGGCTGGGCCGGCGACGACATCGAGCAATTCATCC
>JBBQCQ010000412.1:0-4561 GCA_038318835.1 Gemmatales bacterium
CCTCGGCGGTGCGGCGGAAGGTGGCCAACCACGGGCAACGCTTGTGCGACGAAAGTCGCTTGAAATCGACCGCCTTCGAGAGAAAGTCGAGCCGCAGCTCGATGAACTGTGCCCCGCGTTTGGCGGCCTCTTCGAGTTCGACCACAACCATCTTGTGGCGGGTCCGGCCGATCACGACGGCCACGCGGTCCACGTCCGGCACGGGCATGGCAAGCTCACGAAAGGCGGGGAGAGGAAACGTCTCTTTACCGTACAGCTTGCGGGGAAGGTGAGCAAGCGGCTGAAAGGCGAGCGGGGGGCGTTAGCACACTGATTCTCGTCCCACAAGGAACAGAATCAGGGGGGCTAACGCCCCCCGCTCGCCTGACGGCGATGTTACCGGCGGGCCGGGGCCGTCGGGGCACGGTCGCGACGGACGCCGACCATGCGGCCCTTGATGCGGCTATCGTTGAGCGTTTCCACGACGTAGTCGCACGCTTCC
Source organism: Gemmatales bacterium (assembly GCA_038318835.1). Taxonomy (GTDB): domain Bacteria; phylum Planctomycetota; class Planctomycetia; order Gemmatales; family Gemmataceae; genus Limnoglobus. The sequence goes on from JBBQCQ010000412.1 coordinate 482, forward strand.
TCGACCACGTCCACCAGGGCATACCGGTCGCCGATTTCGATGGCACCGATGTCACGGCTGCTCAGGCCGGCCTCGTTAGCGATGGCCCCGACGAGGTCGCGCGGTGTCACCCCGGCATCGCGGCCGAGGCTGAAGAACAGCCGGCTCATGCCGTGCCGCGACGGCCGACGGTTGTTCGACGGCGGGCCGTCCATCCGCGGTTGGCGATCCATCGGCCGCGAGGCCAGAATCGGCCGGCCGGGGGTCATGTCGGGAATGTCCTGTTCCTCTTCCACCGGCCGACCTTGCTGGTGAGCCAGTTGCAGGGCGGCGAGAACGATCGCGGAAATGTCGTGCGTCTTCGCCAGCTTCTCCAACACCTGCTTGAACTCGTCGAGGCCGCCGGCCGCGAGGGATTCTTCGACGCGCTCCATCGTGCGTTCGAGTTGGCGTGCCTTCAGTTGGGCCACCGTCGGAATTTTCGCGAGTTGGATCGGCTGCGTGGTCAGGCGTTCGATGGCCTTCAGCGCGTGCGTCTCGCGGGCGTCGATCAGCGTCAGGACGACCCCCTCGCGGCCGGCCCGGCCGACGCGGCCGCTACGGTGAACATAGACTTCCGGCGACTCCGGCAGGTGGTAGTTGACGACGTGCGACAGGTGGCTGATGTCCAGCCCCCGTGCGGCCACGTCGGTCGCCACCAGGATCGACAGCGTCTCGTCGCGGAACAGTTTCATCACGCGGTCGCGCTGGAGTTGCTCCATGCCGCCGTGCAGCGATGCGGCCTGATAACCGCGCTCGATGAGTTGCCGCGTCAGGTCTTCGGTTTCGCCACGGGTCTTGCAGAAGACGATGGCGGACGTGGGGTTCTCCATGCCCAGGATGCGGGCGAGCGTGACCGGCTTGAAGCCGCGGGGCACCACGCACGCCGTCTGCCGCACCTTCGGCTTCTCGCCCTCGATGGCCTTCACCTTCGCCACGGTGATGCGGACCGGTTCGCGCAGGAACTTCTCGGTGATGCGGGCGATCCGCGGCGGCATGGTGGCCGAGAACAAGAGCGTTTGCCGTTCCGGCGGCAAGCTGCCGAGGATCGTTTCGATCTCGTCGGCGAAGCCCATGTCGAACATTTCGTCGGCTTCGTCGAGGATGACGGCCGCGATGGTGCGGTGCGGGAAGGTGTTCTTCCGCATGTGGTCGGCGAGTCGACCGGGTGTGGCGACGACGACATCGACGCCCCCCCGGAGCGCGCGAATCTGTTCGCCGTACCCTTCGCCGCCGTAGATGGCGATGGCTTGCAGGCCGATCGCCTTGCCGTACTTGCGGAACGCTTCCGCGACCTGAATCGCCAGTTCCCGCGTCGGTACGAGGACGAGCGCAGCGGCATCCTTCTTGGCGGCCTTCGCCTCCGCGAGGCGGTGCAGCACCGGCAGCGCGAACGCGGCCGTCTTGCCCGTGCCTGTGCCCGCTTGGCCGACGAGGTCTTTGCCGTCGCGGACGTGCGGGATCGCTTGTTCCTGAATCGGCGTGGGCTGAGTGTAGTTCAGGGTTGCGAGGACCGAAATCAAACGTGCATCGAGGCCAAGGGCCGCGAACCCGGTTTCGGGGTTCGCCTTCATCTCATCGGACATTAAAAAAGCCTTCCCGCCGGCGGAGTGCGCCGGAATCGTGAGGGTGGTGCGTAAGCCTGTGACCGGCTCGACGCAACACTAGCGCGATTCCCCGGCGAAAGGCAACAGTAGGACAGTATAGGGAGAAGTTGGTTCGCGGGTTGCAGATTTTGGATTTAGCCCCGTGAACGGGGCTAAGAACCGTCCCCCGCTTGCAATCGCCAATTCAGCAGCCCGAACCGCAGGGCCGTCTCGGCCTTCGTCACAGCCAACCACAGGGCCTTGCGGCTGCCGACCAGCACTACGAGCTTGCGGCCGCGGGTGATGCCGGTGTAGAGCAGGTTGCGCTGCAGCATCACGAAGTGCTGCGTGTGGACCGGGATGATGACGGCCGGGTACTCGCTGCCCTGCGACTTGTGGATGCTGATCGCGAAGGCGAGCGCGAGTTCGTCGAGTTCGCTGAACTCGTACTCGATCGGGCGGCCGTCGAACTCGACCGTCAGCACCTGGTCGATCTCGTCGAGGCCGGTGACGCGGCCGATGTCGCCGTTGAAGACTTCTCGCTGGTAGTTGTTGCGGGTTTGAATCACCTTATCGCCGACGCGGTAGGTGGTGCCGAAGCGTTGCACCTCCTTGCCGGTGCCGGGGTTCAGGGCGTCTTGCAACTGGCGGTTGAGGTTCTGCACGCCGAGTTCGGACTTATTCATCGGCGACAAAATTTGCACATCGCGGAACGGGTCGAGGCCGAACTTCGCCGGGATGCGCTCCTTCACCATCGTCAGGATGCGGGCGGTGATCTTCGCCGGGTCGTCGGCTTCGATGAAGAAGAAATCACCATCGCCGCGCGGGGCACTCTCAGGCTGCTCGCCGTGGTTGACGGCATGGGCGGCTCGCACGATGTGACTGGACCCGGCCTGCCGGTGAATCTCGGTCAGGCGAGCAACGGCCACGACTTCCGAGTCGATCAGGTCCGCGAGCACGCTGCCGGCCCCGACGCTCGGAAGCTGATCGCGGTCGCCGACGAACACCACGCACGCCCACGGCGGCACCGCGGAGAGCAGGCGGTTCATCAGGATCAGGTCCACCATAGAGACTTCGTCGATGACGAGCAAATCCACGTCGAGCGGGTTCTCGCGACCGCGGCGGAAGCCGTTGATGCCGGGATCGTATTCGAGCAGGCGGTGGATCGTCTTCGCCTCGCGGCCGGTCGATTCGCCGAGCCGCTTCGCGGCTCGTCCCGTGGGGGCGGCGAGCAGCACCCGCTGTTGCTTCGCGGCGAAGAGTTCGAGGATGCCGCGGACGATGGTCGTCTTGCCGGTGCCGGGGCCGCCGGTGACGACGAGGAGTTTTTTTGTGAGGGCCGCCCGAATCGCGTCGCGCTGCGAATGGGCGAGCGTGAGGCTCATCGTCGATTCGACCCACGCGAGGGCGTCGTCGGTGGCGGTGGCCGGCAGCGGGTGCGGACCGCCGCGCAAAGCGTTGATCTGCCGGGCGACGCCGATCTCCGCGAGGAACAGCGGTTTGAGGTAGAGCAGCGCGTCATCTCCCCCCTCGCTCCGCTCCGCAGACTCCGCGCCGCCGCTCAACTTTTGCACCGAATCCCGCACGATTTCGCCGGCGATCCCGAGTTGCTCGACGGCCGCCTCCACCTGCTCGCTCGTCGCCTGCGTCAGCGCCATCGTCTCTTCGCGGACGACTTCCTCCGGCAACCCCACGTGGCCCTTCGACGTGGACGCTTCGCTTAGCACGTGCCGCACGGCCGCCTGAATGCGCTGCGGGGCGTCGCGCGGGATGCCGAGTTTCAACGCTAACTCGTCGGCGGTGCGGAAGCCGAAGCCCCAGATGTCCTCGCTGAGGCGGTACGGGTTGTCCTGCACGATCTTCACGGCGTTCTCGCCGTAGGCCTTGTAGATGCGCACGGCCCGGGCGGTGCCGATGCCGTGCGACATGAGGAAGGCCATGATGCCGCGGACGGCCCCGGACTCCTTCCAGCCTTCACGGATGAGCTGGATGCGCTTCGGGCCGATGCCCTTCACCTGCGTGAGAAAGCTCGGCGACTGATCGATCACGTCCAGCGTTTTGTCGCCGAAGGCCTCGACGATCTTGCGGGCGTACTTCGGGCCGATGCCCTTTACCAAGCCGGAGCCGAGGTACTTGGCGATGCCCTCGGCAGTGTGCGGCGGCGTGCCCTTGAGGTCGCTCGACTTGAACTGCTGGCCGTGCGTGCGGTCCATCGCCCATTCGCCGCTGGCGTTGATGTACTCGCCGGCGATGGCTTGCGGCATGTGGCCGACCACGGTCACGAGGTCGCGGTGCCCCGCCGCCCGCACGCGCAGGACGCAGTAGCCGTTGTCCAGGTTGTGGAATGTGACGCGCTCGATGACGCCACTGAGTGTGTCGGGCATGGTGGTGCGGGATGACTTGGGGCCGAGGGACTCAATCGACAATACCCGATCGGCGGGCAATTTCCACTTCGGTAGGTCGGCAATATCAAACA
>JBBQCQ010000413.1:0-4554 GCA_038318835.1 Gemmatales bacterium
AGGGAGAGGCCCGCGGAGCGGGCGACGGCATCGGGGCTGTAATCCGCTGGGGCCGCGAAGGTGTTCGTGCCGGCCTCCATTGCGGCTTCGGACGCGGGGAGTGCCGGGGCCGACGCGAGACTGAAATCCGGCACGGCGGTCGGGGCTTCGGGCGGCTCGGAGGTTTGCGCAACCGTACCGCTGTTCTGGGTGTCTGCGGAAGAATCGAGAGGAGACTTTTTCGACATGTCGCTGCCCCATCGCGTGTAAGCCGATTCATCATCTTACCGGACTTCGCGTGCGGTCGCTTACCTGCTTTCGCGGGACGCCGGTAGTTTCCCCCGGTCTTTCACCTTTCCGGTTCAACCCGGCTTCTCGGTTCAACCGATAGACTCCGATACGACGAGACGGGAAAAGGAGCCGACGATGCCGCGGACATTTTGGAAGTTGACGTGGGGAATCGCCGCGACGGTTATTGCCGTTCTCCCGTCGGCCGGGCAGGACGTGAGATCGCAACTGCTCGAACCCGACCCGGAACTGATCCCGGTGCAAGGACCCGTCGCGCCGACGCCACGGCCCGCGGCCGCTCCGCGAGCCATCCCCATCGCCCCGGCTCGTGTGACGACACCCGGCACGACGGTAACACCCCGCACGGCAGTCGGTACGCAAGGCGGGTCCGGGTTCAACCTGACGACGGCCGGCACCGCCGCCCGCCCCGTCGAGTTACCGAACATGTACGGCGATATGGGCGGTTTCTTCAACTACTCGCCGTACACGCGAGCGATCACGCCCGGTGGCCAGGTCGTTACGCTCCTACCAGGGCAGACACAGCGGTTCCCGACCGGCACGGCGTTCAACCGCCCCGTCACCGGCTTCACGGTTCTCACCTCGCCGACGGTCGTGCCTCTGCCGCCGAACGTGGTCTACCCGCCGGGCTTCCTCGAAAAGCTCGGTGCCCGGGAGACCGTTGTCGCAACGAGCCTGACCAGCGGTCAACGGTCGTCCACCGATGTGCTTGTGACGGGGCAAAATCCGCGGGCGGCCGACGGGGCATTACCCGTGAACACCGCCCGCGGCGCGTTCAAGATCGGCGAGAACGAAAGCCCGCGGCCAGTGGACCGCGTGTACTTGACGTACAACTATTTCCACGACGTGAACGGCTCGCTTCGCGTGCCGGGCTTGCCAGTCACCGATGTCCACCGCGAGACGCTCGGCTTCGAGAAAACGTTCCTGCAGGGCGACGCCTCGATCGGCTTCCGGTTGCCGCTGTTGCAGGTCACAGGGCCGGACAACCTGAACCGCTCGACGGTCGGCGACCTGACGATCATCTCAAAGTTCGCGCTCATTAATAACCCATTCGAGCCGACCGACGACGGCAGCATCCGCGGCGGCGAAGTGCTCTCGGTGGGCCTGGCCGTCACAGTGCCGACCGGCGGCGCGGCGACGTTCTCGGCTCAGAACCCCGAGATTCACCCCACGGTGATCCAGCCCTACATCGGCGGCATCAAGACGTTCCGTCGGTCGTACACCCAGTTTTTCACATCCGTCACCGTGCCGACCGACCGCCGCGATACGACGTACTTGTTTAACAGCCTTCAAGCCGGCTACCTGCTCTACCGGTCCCCGGATGCCACGCGGATCATCACGTCGGTCACGCCGCTGGCGGAGGTTCACGTGAACACGCCATTGAACAACCGCGGCATCTATCGGCTGCCGGTGGGGGCCTACGACGTGGTGAGCTTCACCGCCGGCACGACGTTCGGCCTCGGCCGGCGGTCGTTCCTGAACGTCGGCACCAACGTCCCGTTTACGGGGCCTCGGCCGTACTCCATCGAAGGCATGGCCCACCTCAACATCCTGTATTGATTCGCGGGCGGCGATAAGATGTGCGGATGACCGCACCCACCCGCGAAGAACTGGCGACGAAGTACCTCGACCAGTTGCCGTACCCGCCGTACCCGGTTCAGGAAGAAGCCCTGCTGGCGTGGTTTACCTCGCCTGAAGGCGTGATGGTCTGCGCGCCGACAGGCACCGGCAAGACACTCATCGCCGAGGCGGCGCTCTTTGAGGCGCTGCACACCAAGTCGGTCGCGTACTACACGACGCCGCTCATCGCTCTCACGGATCAAAAGTTCCAGGAGATGCAGACCGCTGCCGAGCGGTGGGGATTCTCGAAGGACGATGTCGGCCTCGTCACCGGCAATCGCAAGGTGAACCCGAACGCTCGCGTGCTCGTCGTCGTTGCCGAGATTTTGTTGAACCGGCTGCTTCACCCGGAAGGGTTCGAGTTCGCGAACGTCTCTGCCGTCGTGATGGACGAGTTCCACAGCTTTGCCGATCAGGAACGCGGCATCGTCTGGGAACTGTCGCTGGCCATGTTGCCCAAACATATTCGCCTCATGCTCCTGTCGGCCACCGTCGGCAACTCGGTCGAGTTCCTGAACTGGCTCGACCGGATGCACGGCCGTAAGCTCGAACTGGCCGAGGGCCGCGAGCGAAAAATCCCGCTGACCTATCACTGGGTCCACGATCAATTCCTGAACGACATGCTCGTGGACATCGCCCGCGGCGACGACGCAACGCGGAAGACGCCAGCTCTGGTGTTCGCCTTCAACCGCGACGAGTGCTGGTCGATTGCCGAGCAACTCAAAGGCCTGGACATGCTCAACGCCGGGCAAAAGTCGGCCCTGAACGCGGAGATCGACAAGCTCGACTGGCCGTACGGTGTTGGGCCGAAACTCAAACAGATGCTCCGCCGCGGCGTCGGGGTCCACCACGCCGGCCTGTTGCCGAAGTACCGCCGGGTGATCGAAAGTCTCTTCGAACGAAAGTTGCTCAGCGTCGCCCTCTGCACCGAAACGCTCGCGGCCGGCATCAACCTGCCCGCCCGGTCGGTGGTGATGACCTCGCTCGTGAAGGGGCCGTTTGGCAAAGAGAAACTGATCGACCCGAGTTCCGCGCACCAGATTTTCGGCCGGGCGGGGCGGCCGCAGTTCGACACCGAGGGGCACGTCTTCGTAGGCCCGCACGAAGACGATGTTCGCATCGCGAAGTGGAAGAAGCAGTACGACAGCATCCCGGAGACGACGAAAGACCCCGGGTTGATGAAGATGAAGAAGGCACTCCTCAAGAAGAAGCCGACGCGGAACAACACCAAGAAATACTGGACCGAGTCCGACTTCGAGAAGCTGAAAGCCGCTCCGCCGGCCCGCCTCTACAGCAAGGGGCCGTTGCCGTGGCGGTTGCTCGCGTACTTGCTGAAGGTGTCGCCGGAGGTGGAGAAGATTCGCACCGTCGTGCGGAAGCGGTTGCTCGACCAACCCCGGATTGAAGCGGGGATGAAGCAACTCGACCGCATGTTACTCGTCCTGCACAACCGCGGGTTCGTCAAGCTCGAACCGGAACCGCCACCGCCGGCCGAAGGCGTTGACTCGCTCCCGCACGAAGCGACCCAGGCCGTGCCCACCGAGGCGATGGACAAACTCCTCGTCTTCCGCGCATGCCACCCGATCTACGGCGCGTTCCTCGTCGATCTGCTCGCGACGGCCGGCCCCGACGAGCGGATTCAACTCATGGAGTCGGTCCTGGAGATTCCCCGGCCGCTGTTGAAGTTCGTCCGCGTGCCGTTCGACCTCTCGCCGGGGCCGCTCGCCACCGAACGCCTCGACCCGGAACTGATCGCCCGCGGCCTCATTATTGCCAAGCCGCCGAAAGTCGAGGGTGAAGAGGAGGACGAGGAGGAAGAGTTCGAGGAACGCCCGCCAACGCTGGCCGAGAAGGTGCGAATGCTGTTCGACGTGACGCACCCGGACGTAACCGACGTGAACACGCAATCGGTCTGGGCAGTCGGCGAAGTCCTCCGCTACGGCGGCAACTTCAACCAATACGTGACCTCGAAGGACCTGACGAAGCAAGAAGGCATCATCTTCCGCCACCTCTTACGCTTCATCTTGTTACTCGAAGAGTTCCTGCAACTCACACCGCCCGGCATTGACCCGCGTCAGTGGCAAATCGACCTCCGCGATCTGAGCGACAAGCTGACCGAGACTTGCCGCAAGGTCGATCCAACAAGCACCGAGGAGACGATCAAGAAAGCTCAGGCGGCCGACGTGGTCGAGGGCGAGGACCACGCCAAGCCCGCGACGGCGGCAGACATCGCCGCCGATACGGCGTTCGGAAAGGGAATACTCGATTAGCCACGAAGCGACTTGGCGAGCCGAGCCCCCTAAGGTGCCGGGTGAATATCGTTGCCATTCACCCGGCACTTTACGGGGCTCGGCTCGCCTGGTTCTTCTTGAAATCGCTGCGGATCGTATGATGTCACTTCCTCTCTTCTTTTCGTGCCTTTCGTGTGTTTCGTGGTTAACCTCTTATGACTTCTCATCTGCCCCGCGTGATCGGCCCGTGGATGGCCGCGGCCGTTGTTGTCGGGACCGTCATCGGCTCTGGCGTCTTCAAAAAAGCCCAGAAGGTCGCGGAGTTCTGCCCCGAATCTGGGGTCGCCCTGTCGGTCTGGGTCTTCGGCGGGTTACTCGCTCTGCTCGGCGGCCTCACCATCGCCGAGGTCGCCTCGCG
>JBBQCQ010000414.1:0-4548 GCA_038318835.1 Gemmatales bacterium
GGCTTCCCTGGGCTGCGGCCCGGCGACCGCTGGTGCGTCTGCGTGACGCGGTGGAAGGAGGCGATGGAATCCGGCGTGCCCGCGCCCATCGTCCTCGAAGCCACGCACATCTCGACACTCGAATACGTCGATCTGGAAGACCTGCAGAAGAACGCGGTGCCGCAAACCGTCTAGCCACACCCCGGGAGAGATTCACATGGACTGGTCGGGACAAACCGAAAGCTCGAACGTCGAAGACCGTCGCGGGGCTGGACCCGCGGTGGCGGCCGGCGGCGGGATGCTCACCATCGTGGCCGTTGCGGTCGCGTACTTCCTGGGCATCGACCCGAATCAGGCCAAGCAGGTCGCCGACAAAATCGGCGGCCGCATGGGCGAGAAGCGGACCAACAACGCTCCGCCGACGGAGGACGAGCACTACCACTTCGCCCGCAAGGTGCTCGGTTCGACCGAGGAAGTGTGGGATCAGAAGTTCCGGGAAATCTACAAGAAGCGATACGAACACCCCGGCATGGTGCTGTTCTCCGATAGCGTCGATAGCGGCGGTTGCGGCACGGCCCCCTCGGCCGTCGGCCCGTTCTACTGCCCGGCCAGTCGCAAAGTATTCCTCGACCCGACGTTCTTCGACGAACTCGAACAGAAACTCGGTGGCGACAAGGGCGATGCCTCGCGGGCTTACGTGGTCGCGCACGAGGTCGGGCACCACATCCAGAACTTGCTCGGCTACAACCGCCTCGTCGAGGACTACCGCAAGCGGGAAGGGGAGAACGGCGGCATCCGCCTGGAACTCCAGGCCGACTACCTGGCCGGCGTGTGGGCCAACGCGGCCGCGAAGAAGAATCCCAATCTGTTCAACCGCAGCGACATGGCGTCGATTATCAAGACGGCTCAGGCCATCGGCGACGACCGCATTCAGAAGAAGATGAAGGGCTGGGCCTCGCCCGAGTCGTTCAACCACGGCAAGGCAGACCAGCGGCAGAAGTACTTCATGAAAGGCTTCGACACCGGCGACGCGAGCAAGGAAGCTCTCGACGTGCTGTTCAATCCGCGTGTTCCCCCGCTGGAACTTTAACTTCCCCCTGCGGCCCGGAACGCGAGCGTTCCGGGCCGCGTCGTTTGTGCAACAGCATGGTAACGCCCTCGGCCGAACCCCATGCCGCTCTCGTCGAAGGGGTGTAGCATCACTTTGCCCCCCATACGAGGTCTGCCATGTCGATGAACCGCTGTCTCTTCCTGAGTGCCACCGGGGTCGGGATGCTCGCACCACTCCTGTCATCGTGGGGGGCAGAAGCCCCGGTCGCCGACCTCGGCACGACGACCGGCATGAACCCCTTCGCCCTCGATCTGTACGCCCAACTGCGGACGCAGAAGGGGAACGTCTTTGTGTCCCCGCTGAGCATCAGTGTCGCACTCGGCATGACCGCGGCCGGGGCGAAGGGAGAGACGCTCGCGCAGATGAGCATGGCTCTGCGACTACCCGAGTTGGCCGACAAGCGGGAACAGCAGCAGCGGTTCCAGCAGCTTATCTCCGCGATCTACGCGGGACCGGAGCGAAAGAAGCGGCCCTACGAACTGCACGTTGCGAATGCGATCTACGCACAGAAGGGCTACCCGTGGCGGGAGGAGTACAAGAAAGTTGTCAACCAATTTGGTGCCGAAATCAACGACGTGGACTTCGCCGGGGCGGCGGAATCAACGCGGATGGCCATCAATAAATGGACGGCCGAGCAGACCCGCGACAAGATTCAGAACCTGTTCGCCGAGGGCACCATCGACGCCCTCACGCGGCTCGTGCTCGTCAACGCGATCTACTACAAGGGAACCTGGGAGAAGCCATTCGCCAAGACGACAACCAAGGACGCCCCCTTCCGGCTCGCCGACGGCACGAAGCAGGACGTGCCGATGATGTTCCAGAGGTCGCGGGTGCGGATGGTCGAAACCGAAGAAATGCAACTGCTCGAACTTCCCTATGCCGGACAGCAAACGTCGATGCTCGTCTTCCTGCCGACAGCCGTGGACGGCCTGGAGAAGTTTGAGCCGAAGTTGACGGCGGAGGCAACCGCGAAGGTGGTCGGCGACCTTAAGCCAGCCGGCGAGGTGCAGATTTATCTGCCGAAGTTCAAGTTGGCGACGGAGTACAGCCTGAACGACACGCTTAAGGCGATGGGCATGACCGACGCGTTCGACTTCCAGAAGGCCGACTTCGGCGGCATGGTCACGAGTAAGCCCGAGGGTTCGCTCGTCATCACGAAGGTCGTCCACAAGGCGTACTGCGACGTGAACGAGGAAGGCACGGAAGCCGCGGCCGCCACCGGCGTGGCCATCGGCGTTCGTTCGGTCGCTCCCCCGGCCAAGCCGAAGGTGTTCAAGGCCGATCACCCGTTCGTCTTCGCGATCCGGCACAACCCGTCGAACACGATCCTGTTCACCGGCCGCGTCAGCAACCCGAAGGCGTGAAGGCGGCCCTTCAACGACACCGCCCGCGGCAATTGCCGCGGGCGGTGTCGTTACCCCGGTCGCGGTTACTTGATGAGTTTGCTCACGTCGTCTTGGGTGATTTGCGTCGAGGGCTTGTCGAGCTTCACGCTCAGCCAGCTCATCACCGACGGGATGTACGGCAGGCTGCCCTTCTTCACGAGTTCGGTCATCCGCGCGTCGCGGCTCGTCCGTTCCTTGCGCTTGAGGGCACCGTTGACGGCCCGCGAAATCGCGGCGTTATTCCGTGCCCGGTCCATGCGGGTCGCGGTGGACAGTCGTTCTGCCATATCGTCTCCACGAAAACAGAGTGCTATTGCGAAAAAGTGAGTATAGGAACACCCCCGGTCCGAGAATAGACGGCCGTTCCTAAAATGCCAAACTTCCGCCCCACCGATTCGGATTGAATTTTCCACGTGAACACCACCGAACCGCTGATTCAACTCGCCGATGTTTCCCTCGCACGGGCTAGCGGCCCGCCGGTCGTGGCCGATCTGTCGTGGACGATCCGCGACGGCGAAACATGGGCGATCACCGGCGCGACGGCCAGCGGCAAGACGACGCTCGCCGAAGCCCTTCTAGGCCGACACCGCGTGGTGGCCGGCACTATCGAGTGGCCGATGGTCGCCCGGTTCGGGGCCGTGTACCCGAGCGAGGTGATTCGCCTCGTCTCGTTCAAAGAAGACTCGCAGTTGTTCTCCTACGCCGGTGCGTACTACCAGCAGCGGTTCGAGTTCGCCGATGCCGATCACCCGCTGACCCTGCGCGAGTTCCTGATGTCGGGCACCGACGCCGAAGCCGCGGCCGTGCAGACGCTCGCCGGGCAGTTCGGCATCGAAGGGCAGTTGTCGTTGGCGCTCATAAAACTCTCGAACGGCCAGACACGCCGTGCCCGCATCGTGCGGGGCTTACTCGCCCGGCCGCGGATGCTCATCCTCGACGACCCCTTTATGGGAATCGACGCGGCCGGGCGAGACGAACTGACGGCCCTCCTCGGCGACCTCGTCGCCGCCGGTCAGCGACTTGTGCTCATCACGAAGGCCGAGGCGGTGCCCGCGTGGGTGACGCACCGCCTCGACCTGCCCGGCACGGTCGAATCCGGCCCGCCGGCGGTGGTGGTCGAGAAGCCCCGCCCGGCCGCAACGCCCACAGTTCCGGTGCTGGAACTGAACGGCGTCACGGTTCGCCACGGCGGCATAGAGATTTTGTCCGCTGTATCATGGACGGTCCGTGAAGGCGAGCGGTGGGCACTCGTGGGGCCGAACGGGGCCGGCAAGACGACGCTGCTGGCCCTGGCGTGTGGCGACCACCCGCAGGCGTTCAGCAACGACGTGAAGTTATTCGGCCGTCGCCGGGGGAGTGGCGAAACGATCTGGGATGTGAAGCGGAAGATCGGACTCGTCTCGCCGGAATTCCACCTATACTTCAACGAACCGCTGAACGGTTTCGAGGCCGCCGCGACCGGCTACCACGACGCTTTGCTGTATCGTGAAGCAAGCGTGACGGAAGCCGATCACGTGCGGGAACTGTTCGAGACGTTCGGCGTACGCGGACTCATGGCCCGTCCCTTCCGGCAACTCTCGACCGGGCAGCAGCGGTTGGTGCTCTTGATCCGCGCACTGGTCAAACGGCCGCGGCTGCTCATTCTTGACGAACCGTTCCAGGGATTCGACACCGCAACCGCCGGCCGCATCCGCGACTGGCTCGATGCCAACCTGGGCGACGACCAGACGCTGATTTTCGTGACGCACAACCGCGAAGAGATTCCCCGCTGCGTCGCCCAGACGATCCGACTCGAAGCCGGCCGGCGTGTGGCTTAGACCGCGGCCGCCGGTTCCGCCGGTTCCGTGGGTTCCTTCACCTTGAACATCAGCATGTTGCGGCCGTAAGTGCGAATGTCCCAGGTGTCCCGTTCGGGCAGTTGATCGATGGGGAAGTTGTCCTCGGCCTGGATCGTCAGCACCGATTCGAGCGGGGCTTTTTCAAGGAGTGAGTTCACGAGCGCCAGGAAGGTGGCGACCTTGCCCGGTTCCAGGTCGGGGAACGGTGGACTGAGGAAGAGGTTGACCGGGCCGG